>NZ_JBPAOH010000117.1:0-25111 GCF_050875635.1 Tolypothrix sp. VBCCA 56010 | reverse complement strand
TCATGTCAATCAAGTTCATAAAAATAATTGTGAACCTGTATCGTCAGCTAAATTGATATATTTGACTAGAAACGAATATAAAATGATTAAAGTTCTGCAATACATGGGACTGTAGTTGGACTTCAGGCACGAATTGGCGTTATTCTTCGTCTTCCAGGACACTCAGATGCAGAGCTTGAATGTGTTGTTGATACTGGTGAGCGAAGGATACTTAACTTTACCGCCCTCTGTGATTGCTGAACTTGGCTTGCCGTATCTAAGCGCTCAAGCAATCTTGGATAAACACCGTATTCAATATTGGGATGTTTATCAGCATTCATAATTGAAATTGTTTGCTCTTATCAGCGGTTATACCGTTTCTTTGTGAAGCTGCGCCAAATTATCTCTATACCTCCTCTCTTCGCGTTCTTCTCTTCTCCTTCACCAGACGCGGCTGGGCGAACGAGACGCTAGCCTGCGGCAACGCGGCTGGGCGAACGCGAACGCGTCTTCTCCTTCACCAGACGGCAAAGCCGAACGTGGTTCGTTTTTATTTCTTGCGCGTCAGCGCATCTTCATACAGAATTGGTATTACTTGCTGCTAACAGTAAACCGCCTTTAAACACAGCTTAACGGGAGCAAACGCGATCGCGTATCCCAAAAAAGCGGGTGTGCTCGTGGCTCAAAAATTAGGCTACGGGCTACAAGTTATACTTGTAGCTCTCAATCTTAATCGCTCATTGCGTGCTGCTAGATGCATTGTTCTTGTTACGGCGACCAAGCAGGGTGCGAACCGCAGTGAGTACTTCGGGTATAGCAAGTACCAACGAGGCTACCGAGCAAACAGTCGCAACCTGGCAGTAGTCGCAAAACGCTTTGTTTTCACTCCACTCCTCACGAGCCAGTTCCAGGGAAACGCCTGAGTCGATGAGGATTTTGATGCCCATTGCAATTGGCAGCAACGGGTTACGCCTAGCGCGGTCAAGACCACCAGCACTAGCCAGCCAAGCAGTGAGGGCGTAATTAAGCATCATTATTGGTCCATCGGGTGAGTTGAATCGGCTGTAAGCGTAGTTAGATGCGTCAACACGGTCTGCGTCGAATAACGGCACTGGCAGTGAGGGTAGGTGACTAACAACCCCGGTTTGGTAAAGTGTGACGATTTGTCCCATTGAACCACCGAGCATAGACAAACCGATAATTGCTCGCCGACGGCTCATGTCAGGATTCTTTCCTTGACGCAGTTCCTCACTGAGTTGTTTTGGCTCCATAAATTGTTATCCTCATAAGGTATATGTTGACGGTTACATCAGCTGTAAAGCTCGCCGTTGTTGAGTATCCCCCCGGCAGACTTTACTTAAGCTCATCCCACCCCAGCCACGGAGTGGGATGAGAGCGGGCATGGGGAATGGGGCATGGGGCATGGGAAAGAATGCCAATGCCCAATGCGATAGGGCCCCAAGTCGGCGGGCGACGGTTCATCCCACCCCAGCCACGGAGTGGGCTTTCCCGCCGGCTTTCTGTAAAGAGTGCGTTTTTTGCTTTGTGCGCGATCGCAGTATTCACGCTCGTTGCGCGAGTCAGCTGGTAATCCTCTTATTCTCAACAATCGATTCGATGCGTACCACTTACTTTAGAGGGAAGGAGGCGCTTCAGATAATTAACAAAGGATGTGATGCGGAATACACAAATTCAGTAATCCACCTCTCTCCGTAAAAAGGCTCCCACTGTACCGCCTTGCGGTCAGTGGTGAGCGGAAGTGATAAATAAATATAAATGCGGATTTTACGTTATTTATCGTTGATGTCAGTTGACTCTTGCCTTTCGGTGGCAATTTCTTCAAGTTCTTTGAGGTGTTGTGCGTTCACGAGCCATTCTTCTTCTAAGTTAAATGTATCTGCATACTGACTTTGTTGCTCTTTTAGTGTTGCTATTTCCTGATTAATTATTGCTAATGCTTTACCTTGAGTAATTGCCTTTTTTAACACCTCAAACCTTACTGGTTCTTCAAGCCGACGCAACAAACGCAAGATAAAACGACTGATTCTAACTTCATTTCCCAAATTAAAAAGGCTTTGAGATTTCTCTTCAGCACACAACAGTTCTTCGCCCGCATCAAACAAAGTTAGCACAATTGAAGGAATGCAATTCAGAGGAATTTCTTGTTCCGAGTATTTTTCAAACTCTTCAATAAATGTTCTAAGTTGCGTTGTGCCATCTTGACGTTTTTGATTAGCAAGTTTTATCAGATGTTCTCCAAATTTATCCGCATCTTCAGCCAAAGCCAGGATAGCTTTTATCTGAGTATTAGATAATTCCGATGTTGAGAACGTTAGACGAAAGTAGATAGGAAATATTTCTAAGCTACATACACGTAGTTGTTCGCGCCATTTTAATTGTTCTTCATCTAAGTTGCTATTACCCCAAACAAATTTTAACTGAGGAAAAAGGTGCATGAGCAAATTTTTAATCGGCTGCTTATCCTCATCTCGCAGTTGAGCAATCCAGGCATTATGGAGATTTTTTAATTCGTCTATTGAAGTGTTTACCTCTCCTACAAAAGCGTGAGGATTATGGATGATTGTGTCATATACCATTGGGCAAAAGACTCGCAGCGACTCAATAGCAATGAAATCAACTGGATTAACTTCACCTTTCACTGCTGGATATGTAACTGTTAAAGTCTCAGTCAGATGAACAATGTTGCGGAGGTTAATAATAAAATGGTCTATTCCTTGAAAGTAAATATTGTCCCAGTGAATTGGATCAAATAGTTGTTTTTCTGTATCAGCAAATATGCCATTAAGCTTTTCAAAAAACAACCGACGAAGTGAGGTTTTATCTGGAAGAGGTAACTCAAAATCAACTTGAATAATTTTTTCTAAGTATGCTTTTCCGGATATTTCTTTGCTTTCTGCAATTGTTTTAATTACAACTTCTTTATCAAAGACCAGAACGTAGACAACGTTACTAAAATTCGGTATTGCTTTGAAAATGCGAAGTAACTGCCTGATATCGTTAGCAGGAAGCCGATCAATATCGTCAATCGTTACAACTATTCGCTGCTGCTGCTGTGCTAGTGTATCTTCAACTTCTTCTTTTAATTCCGAAGCTTCCTTTTCCTTATCGTCGAATAATGTTGCTACTGCCCTGCCAGTTTGAGCATAAGGCAAAGGAATTTCCGAAATAATTTTAGCAAAATCAGCTATTCTCTCTTTCAAGCCTTTGGACACAGATCCTTGTTTGCTTAAAACGTTTTGTAATTGCTCAAAAAAGCTCCTTGTAATGTCTTGGTGTCCAGAAAATAACCAGGGATTAAAAGGAACAATGATTGGTTGCTCTTCATCTGGCTTTTGCTTGAGATAGTGAACTAAGAAGTTCAATAGTGTGGATTTGCCGGAACTCCAAGAACCGTAGACTGCAATAACGAACCCTTCAGGAAAGGTCATTTTGCAAATGCTGTCTGCCAGATACTTGGCGAAGCTGGCATGTCCCAGCAGGTCTTTTTCAGGATCAACTAAGGAGCTGTCTGTTGATATATCGTCAATTTCTATTTGTGCCATAAGAAACTTTTTTGAAGTTAATACTTACTATAAGCTATCCTTCCGGATAAGTGAGCAATTTCAATGCCAATTTATTGAGGGATAAAAATAAATTGACAATAAACGCAAATCACAGCGAACGCCTTCATGCGTAGGATAATTAATAATTATTAATTATGAATTATGTCGTCAAGCCAACACATATTATGTCATCCTGATTGCTGGTCTTTTTCATTAAGGAAACCAAAGGAATTGAGTTAGAAGACATGTAATATCAAGTTCGATTCAAAGTTTTAATTAATGGAGAAAGTGACGCACACCTGTGAACACCATCACCAAACCGAGTTCGTTTGCAGCTTTGATTGAGTCAGCATCTCGCAAGCTTCCTCCTGGTTGAACGATCGCACTAATTCCGGCAGCAGCAGCTGTTCTCACTGAATCATCAAAAGGGAAAAATCCATCGCTGGCTAAAATTGCATTTTTGGCTTTGTCTTGTGCTTGTTCTAGAGCAATTTTAACTGAACCGACGCGGTTCATTTGACCGGCACCGACACCTAATGTAGTGCGATCGCTACTGACCACAATCGCGTTAGACTTGACGTGTTTGCAAACTTTCCAAGCAAACAATAATTCTTCTAACTCTGTTTGGGTAGGTTGGCGATCGCTGACAATTTGCCACTTACTCGTATCAGCGATGATATCATCTGCCGCTTGCACGAGAAACCCGCCGGCGATCGCTTTAACTGTTTGAGTCGGTCCGTTACTCAAATCAGGTAAAATCAAAATTCGTAGATTAGATTTAGCCGCGAGAATACTTAACGCATCTTCATCACAATCTGGTGCAACTACACATTCTAAAAACGTCTTGGTTAACTCGCTAGCAGTCGCAGCATCAATCGTTTGGTTGAACGCGACAATTCCCCCAAACGCGGAAACTGCATCAGCATTAAAAGCCTTTTGATAAGCTTCGTTAAGATTGCTTCCCAAAGCCACACCACACGGATTAGTATGTTTAAGAATCGCCGCTGCGGGCGTGTCTGGAAATTCGCAAATTATCCGCCGTGCCGCTTCTAAATCAACTAAGTTGTTGTAACTAAGTTCTTTGCCTTGAAGTTTGGTAGCAGCTGCCCATCCGGTTGGAGTATTTCCGGTTTGATACCAGCCGGCGCTTTGATGGGGATTTTCGCCATAGCGCAAAGCTTGCAATTGTTTGCCAGAAAGCGTGAATTGTTCAGGTAATGTTGATTCGGTTTTCTGCTGCTGGCTGAGGTAAGAAGCGATGCTGGCGTCATAACTCGAAGTATGCAAAAATCCTTTTAAAGCGCACTTAGTACGAAACTCTAAAGAAGCTTCACCTTGATTTTCGCGCAATTGCTGCAAATAATCCTCATATTGAGTTGGATCGCATAAAACTGTCAAATGAGCAAAGTTTTTCGATGCCGCTCTCAACAAAGCAGGACCGCCGATATCGATTTGTTCAACAGAGAAGTCTAAAGTGACATTAGGTTGAGCGATCGTTTCCTCAAAAGGATAAAGATTCACCACCACTAAATCAATCAAGCGAATTTGGTTGTTTGCCAAATCAGTCAGATCGTCAGGTACATTCCGCCGTGCTAAGATTCCTCCATGAATTCGGGGATGCAGCGTTTTCACTCGACCGCCTAAAATTTCTGGTGAGCCTGTGTAATCGGCAACTTTTGTAACTGGCAATCCTGCATCCTTGATTGCTTTAGCTGTTCCCCCACTGCTGATTAAATCAAAGTTAAATTCTTCTATTAAGCTACGGGCAAGGTCAATTAAACCAGTTTTGTTAGATACACTCAGCAGTGCCAGACGCGCCATAATTCCCCAGTTTCCTTTGTCAGATGCACTTTATTTTACCGAAGAAAGGCGTGAGAATGGGGAATGGGCAATGGGCAATGGGCAATGGGCAATGGGCAATGGGCAATGGGAGATTTTTTCCATGCCCTATGCCCTATGCCCCATGCCCTATGCCCCATGCCCGATTCCCCATGCCCAATGCCCAAAAGAAGTAATATCTATGAAGAGAGTTTAATAGCTGGAGAAAATATCTGTCGCGTGGAATTTATCACCTTTCCGCCAAAAATGGGGCAAGTACCTAAAGGCTTAATTGTCACTTTACACGGTTGGGGTGCAGATGCTGAGGATTTAGCATCTTTATCACCCTTTTTTAATTTGCCTGATTATCAGTTCATTTTTCCCAATGCACCTTTTCCTTTTCCTAATTCCTCTGTTGGTAGAGCGTGGTACGACTTGAGAATGGAAAATATGTATCAGGGTTTGGCAGAAAGTCGGCAAATTCTCATAGATTGGCTGGAATCTTTAGATAGTAGTACTGGAGTACCATTATCGCGAACAATTTTGAGTGGATTTTCTCAAGGTGGTGCGATGACTTTGGATGTGGGATTAACTTTGCCCCTAGCAGGTTTAATTTGTATGAGTGGATATTTGCATCCGGGTGCAGCAACATCGGTTCCAAGTAGTTTTCCGCCGGTTTTAATTACGCATGGCAAACAAGATACCGTCGTGCCATTGCAAGCTGCGATCAAGGCAAGGGAAACTTTAGAATCTCTAGGAGTTGCCGTAGAATATCATGAATTTGATATGGGGCATGAAATTCGTCCAGAAATGTTAGAGATATTACGGAATTTCGTGGAGAATCTGTAAAAGTCTTAGACATTATTTTGTCATAGATGTCAAATTTTTACGTTCTTCAGCTAAAAATCCGGAAAAATTTCACGATCGCCAACGCTCCCGAATGAGTAAGATATATTGGGTGGCTGCGTCAGCACGCAACTCAATTCATGCGCTTTGGCGAATGCTGCATAAGGGAGGGGTAAGCATAATGAAAACTCTAAGCATTTCTAGAAAAGATATTGCTGTGATAACTGCACAAGAGGTGGAACAGTTGGCTACACGCTTGGATCAAGATAATTACAGCAATGCTTTTGAAGGTTTGAATGATTGGCATCTACTGCGTGCGATCGCATTTGCGCGTCCAGAGTTAGTTGAACCCTATATCCATCTTTTAGATTTAGAACCCTACGACGAAGCTTGAGGATTTGAAAATGGGTAATGGGGATTTTAAAGAGGGGGAAAGGGTTTTGGGTAAAGGTAAAGAAAGAAGAAATATTTTCCCCTTCCCTTTTCCCCCCTTTCCCTTTTCCCCTCTTGATATGCCCATTACCCATTACCGAGTTCCCTATTACCTACTTAGTACCAATGCCAAATCCAAAATCGATGAAGCGGGTTTTAGTTGGTGTAGGTGGTGGTATCGCTGCCTATAAAGTTTGTGAACTTATTTCCACGCTGTTTAAAAGTGGGGTGGAAGTGCGGGTGATTGTCACATCAACAGCACAAGAATTTATTACACCTTTAACTTTAGCTACTTTATCCCGCCATCAAGCATACACAGATGAGGATTTTTGGCAAGCAAAATACTCGCGTCCGTTACATATAGAGTTGGGTGAATGGGCAGATTTATTTGTCATTGCCCCTTTAACAGCTAATACATTAGCAAAATTAGCTCACGGTATGGCTGACAATTTGCTCACCAACACCGTTTTAGCTTCTACTTGTCCGGTATTGCTCGCACCCGCAATGAATACCGAAATGTGGGAACAACTGACGGTGCAACGAAATTGGCGAGAGTTATTGACAGATAGCCGATATCATGGTATGAGTACAGCATCGGGGTTATTAGCGTGCGATCGCGTCGGTGCCGGCAGAATGGCAGAACCCCCGGAAATTTTCGCTTATATTCGATCGCTGTTACACACCGCAGGCAAGCGAGATTTAATTGGTAAGCGAGTCTTGATAAGTGCAGGGGGAACGCGAGAACATCTCGACCCAGTGCGATTTATTGGCAATCCCTCCACAGGTAAAATGGGATTAGCTTTAGCGCAAGCAGCACTTCACCGAGGCGCAAATGTTACATTAGTACACGGGTTAGCTAGTTGGAATGCACCTTTAGGAGTGCAAGCAATTCCCGTGGTTAGCGCCGAAGAAATGCAGCACTTCATGCTCGAATATTTACCGAATGCTGATGTAATTGTCATGTCAGCAGCGGTTGCAGATGTAAAGCCGCGAGATTATAGTTTAGAGAAATTGCCCAAGCGATCGCTTCCCCAAAACTTACCTTTAGAACCAGTACCCGATATAATTGCTGAATTAGCACGCCAAAAACAACCACATCAAAAGATAATTGGATTTGCTGCACAAAATGGCGATATTGTCAAGCCAGCTTTAGAGAAATTGCAGAGAAAGAAATTAGATGCGATCGTTGCTAATCCGATAGATGAACCGGATAGTGGTTTTGGTAGTGATAATAATAAAGCGATATTTTTAGATAATCAAGGTCAAATAATAACAATAGAACCTTGTTCTAAATTAGAAATGGCGCATCATTTATTTGATTTTATTTAGAAGAAAAGCTCACGCACTCGTCTTTAGGTGAGACAAAAATTATACTCGCTGCTTTGGTTTTTGGCGATCACTCGGCAAATGCAGTTCGGTACTGGTGAATTGCATTTGCCTATTTTTCGCCAAATTAAAAGCGCTTGAGAGTAAACTGCGATCGCTTGTAGTTTAGATTCACCCGTACCTTGCTGCAAAAGCTTATTGGCTTCATCTAACAGCGGAATTATTTGGTGTCAATCGCGATCGCACTTGGGATAGATGCGATCGTCACCATCGGATGCGACAACATCAGAATGCCAACAATCGCTGCTAAAGAACGATGAATCACCTTTTTATCAGTTTTGCGACCCAAAGAATATTTATTAACGAACCGCCCTTCGGGTTCGCCAGTCCCCCATCGTGACGGAAACCGCCAAGACGGGGGCTGGACTCACAAAGACGCGTTCGCGTAGCGTCTTTGAAGGAGAAGGACACGTTCGCGTAGCGTCTTTGAAGGAGAAGGAAGAAAAGAAAGAAGAATATGGGTAATTTTGTAGGGGAAGAGGGGTATCACTTTTAATTTTGCGGTTGTTCGCCGTAATTTTACCTTATTATAGATACTTTCTCAGGTTTCATATTTGATAACACTACAAGTAGGGTTATAGATTTAGGACTTACGCAATAACTGCACGCAACTCTCTCAAACTCTTCTTTCTCTGTGTCCTGTGTGCCAAGTTCGGTTCGTTTTCCATTTATTTACGCTCATTCCTGGTAATGTCACAGAAAAACTGACCGTCGCCCGTGCGAAAATTAAAAAAAATAGATTGAAAATGTTTACTGCTTCAGAAACTCCTATTATTACGGCAATCTTGCTGGTTTTTTTCGGCATTTTGGCTTGGGGCTTTTATCGTGCCAGACCATTTGGTAAACTCGGCATCTTAGCTTGGTTGCAGTCGGTGGTGTTGATGACTCCTTGGCTGTTGTTTTTTGGTTTGTTTGCTGCAGGGATTTACATCAATATAGTCGGTGTGCTATTTTTATTGGTGGGTTCGACTGTCTTATACATCTTTTTGGGAAGAAAGTTGCGAGCAGCCGGACAAGACGCGATTATAAAACAACGTGCGACAGAAAGATTAGCCGCTAACCCAGCACCAGAAACTCAAACAAATGCAGTGAATGCGGAATTAAAGCTGGAAGAACCGCGAATTCCGGAAGAGGAATTGAACGCAATTAAAGGTATTTTCGGTTTAGATACATTTTTTGCCACAGAAGCGATCGCTTATCAACAAGGAGCGATTTTTAAAGGTAATCTACGTGGAGAACCAGAAGAAGTTCACAACCGCCTTACCATCAGTTTACAGGAACGTTTAGGTGATAAATATCGCTTGTTCCTCGTCGAAAACCCAGATGGGAAACCTGTAATTATCGTCTTACCCAGCAGTAATGACCCGCGTCCGTCAACATTATCGCAAAAAATCTTTGCTGGTATTTTATTTTTAGCAACGATCGCCACCAGTTTAGAAGCTGCCGGTTTACTATTAAGATTCGATTTCTTTGAGAATCCATCGCGCTTTGCGGAAGCTTTACCCATCGCTGCGGGTATTTTGGCAATTTTGCTGATTCACGAACTTGGTCATTGGTTACTAGCGCGTCGTCACCAAATCCGCTTAAGTTTACCATTCTTTCTTCCCGCCGTGCAAATTGGCTCATTTGGGGCAATTACTCGCTTTGAATCTTTATTACCCAATCGCAAGGTATTATTCGATATCGCGATCGCAGGTCCAGCCGCAGGTGGAATTGCTTCTTTGGTAACATTGATAATTGGCTTGCTACTCTCTCATCAGGGTAGTTTGTTTCAATTACCAAACGAGTTTTTTCAAGGTTCGATTTTGGTAGGAAGCTTGGCGCGGATAATTCTCGGTTCAGCGTTACAATCGTCAGTGGTAGATATTCATCCTTTAGTGGTGATTGGTTGGTTAGGATTGGTCATCACCGCGATAAACTTAATGCCAGCGGGAGTATTAGATGGTGGACGCATTGTCCAAGCAATTTACGGACGCAAAACCGCAGGAAGAGTCACAGTAGCAACTTTAATTGTTTTAGGAATAGCATCTTTAGCGAATCCGCTTGCAATGTATTGGGCGATCGTGATTTTATTTTTACAAAGGGATTTAGAACGTCCCAGCTTGAACGAAATCAGCGAACCCGACGATGCCCGCGCTGCTTTGGGTCTTTTAGCTTTATTCTTAATGATAGCTACCCTTTTACCTTTAACTCCCGCTTTGGCTGGACGTTTGGGAATTGGGTAATGGGGAGAGTTCTTGAGAGGGGGAGAGTTCTTGAGAGGGGGAGAGTTCTTGAGAGGGGGGAATGGGGAGAAAGAATTGTCCCCTTGTCTCCTTGTCTCCTTGTCTTTCTCAACCTTTCCAACCTAAAAGCAAGTTCGGATACGCTTTGGGTGTGGGGAAAAGTTTCTGAAAGCTAGTTTGACGTTGTGGGGGTTTTTCGTTAGCGAGATTCCATAAAGTTTCGTAAAAGAAGAAGGATACACCGGCAAACTTGCGATCGCGTACACTCTGCACTTGTGTTTCAATTTGTTGCATTGGCACAAATCGACCTTTCAAACCTGATAAAATGCCGATACTTACAGGAATGTGGCTGCGTGCTGCTTTGACTTCCGGATATTCTAATTCACTGTTAAACACATTCAAGTCATTGCGATATATCTGCACAACTAATTCTTCAACTAATCCCATGCGTTCCCATTTCTGCCAATCCGCTAAAAAGAAGTCGTAGGAAAAGCGCTGCGGATTAGGTGCAATGGAAACGATGCAATTCTTTTTCGTTGCTTTAATAGCTGTAAATACCCGCTTCATATAGTTGGTGATTTTGTTTGCTCGCCAACTTACCCATTCTGGATTCTTAAAGTCTGTTGGGGGAGCTTTGCCATTATGCTCTTTTTTGTAGAGTGCAACGGTGTAAGCATCATATCCCAATTCTGATGGTAAACCAAAATGGTCATCAAATTGAATGCCGTCGATGTTGTAATTTCTGACGATTTCGACGATTAAGTTTTGGATAAATTGCTGTACTTCGGGGTGAAAGGGATTTAACCAAACGCGATCGTGAGTACCTTCTTTGACAATCTGAGTACCGTTAACGCGATTTGTCAGCCATTGCGGATGACGTTTAGCTAGTTGCGAATCAGCCGGCGCCATAAAGCCAAATTCAAACCAGGGAATGACTGTTAAGCCTTTTTGATGTCCGACATCAACAACTTCTTTCAGCATATCACGTCGTTGCAATCCCGGTGTCGGATCGAGCGATCGCCCAATTACACTTTGCGCTACTTTACTTGGATATAACGTCCAGCCCCAATTCCAAACAGTCGGATATACAGTATTAAAGTTTAACTCGTCTAAGCGTTGCAAAGCTTTATTCAGACGCGATCGCTCAAACAACACATCGCTATCAATATTAGTTAACCACACCCCCCGCAACTCCGCAGCTCCCACACGCGGATTTTGCGCGTTTAAAGGAAAAGACAACATCACCGACGCTATTATACTTAAAGCTACCACCGCTCTAAAGAACGCCTTTTGTTTACTCACAACCCTCATCCAGTACTTTCAGTAATATAATAAAAATTCGTAGTGAGCGGTTTACCGCTCTTCCCAATACTTTCAAAAACCCAGGAATTAACAGTATAATTCACAACTTTCTTTATTATAAAAAGCGGCAAAAATAGCCATAATTATACCGAAAATAGTGCAAACAGGTATAAAAATTCATTCTTCTTTTAGTCAACCTTCCCCAAAAGGTGAACAACTGGTACAACAGCGCTTGGGTGAAGTGGAAATTGTGAGGACGCTGCGGGGCGGATAATTGCTGATAAAATTATACCAGGTGCGCTGGAGTTAATCGAACAGCAGCCGATGGTAGTGTTGGGTAGTGTGAGCGATGCCTGCGGCAATCCCTCCGGGCAACGCCAAAATGTTTGGGTAAGAATTGGAAGTGCGACGCTATTGGACACTTTTCGTGGAACAATGGTTAGAATCAAGTCTTTCCCAGCCATTTCGCTTTCGATTACTTGATTATTCGCTCCCACTAATCCGTCTTAGGATGCTTGCAGTAAGTTGGTCAGCAAGCGGCAAAATGCTGTTTAAGACCTTATTTAACGGTCAAAATAAGGTGCGGATCGAGCAAATAAACAAGTTAATAACTCCAACAAAGCGATCGCCTCCACTTATATATTACTTTTTACGGATTTTTCCTGACAATGAAATTGATTAAAATTCAAGCACTTATTCAGCTTATATCTTAATGCCCAAGCACGATTGATGGTCAAGACATTTCTTAATTAGCCGATCGGTATTTATCAATGCGGGGTCTAACCCCACAAGCTCAATAAC
Source organism: Tolypothrix sp. VBCCA 56010 (assembly GCF_050875635.1). Classification (NCBI taxonomy): domain Bacteria; kingdom Bacillati; phylum Cyanobacteriota; class Cyanophyceae; order Nostocales; family Tolypothrichaceae; genus Tolypothrix; species Tolypothrix sp. VBCCA 56010. The sequence goes on along the minus strand of NZ_JBPAOH010000117.1, from coordinate 12,759 downwards.
CGCATCGCGAGTAGGATTGGTTTATCAAAATTACCCTAGCTTGTCAGAATCGCAAGCCGGGGTAATTTTCTCAACTATAACAATTTAATTATTAAAATTTAGTTTAGTAGGATTCTCAATGATTAGCTTAATTAATTCCCCAGACAGCACGACAAACTACACAGCAGCTATTACTCGTCTGGCACGGGCAATTATGATGGCTGATGGAGAGTTTTCACTACTGTTAGCGTCCTGCGATGTCAAAAGGCAACAGCAAATAGTCAGCTGGTTAGAAGAATTTTCCTCAGCAGATATCCGAGAAGTCCTGATTCCACCTTGCGCTAAGACACTTTATACACCCTTAATCGATGCGATCGGCACTACTTTTCCCGAAGCTTTGATAGTTAAAGGTTTAGAATCGGTGGTAGAAATTAATCAACTCATCATCTCTACCAATCTCATGCGAGATGAGTTTAGAAAACAGTTTCCCTTTCCAGTGGTACTGTGGGTTAATGATGAAATTGTGCGAAAGCTAGTTTGGTTAGCGCCCGATCTCAAAGACTGGGCAGGTAGTACTATTAGATTTGATGTGCCAAATGATGAGTTTCTCAATGGTACAGCACTTTCCGCCTGATATCGTTAAAAAAGTCAATTTACCGCTCGTTTTCAGCTTTAGTGGATTGTCGAAGCGCCAAAATCACCCTTCCGGGTAAGTCAATTGGGTGATGTGATTTGGCAAATATAAATCTAATCTAAAAGTTAGGAACTAATGGAACGTATAGCGGTGTCTCTCTTCACATGTACCACTGAAGAATGCCGTTAAGTTAATCCCAACTACTTGTATTGTGGGATAATATACTTTTTTATCTTTATTTGCTAGGCGCGAAATTTTTTAATCTTGAACTAGCGATTAATGATTAATGGCTAATAAGTACTAATTAACCACTAAATTTTCACTCCAGCTATGAAAACTATCCTTAAAATTTATCTTACCACAAATCAAGCGCGAATTTTCACCGCTTTAATTTTGACTGGCTTTTTGTCGATTGGTAGCAATTTCACCCTCATGAAGAATGCTACCGCAACGCCTGCGAACCTAATGGCAGAAAGCACAAATGAATTCATTAAAGAAATGACAACAAACAATTTGCCGCGTCGAGTAGAAGCAGCAGTGTTGCGAGATGCATCAAAAAGATGGCAAATTTCCATCGAAGACCTGCAAATTGTTGAATCCACTCCCCGAACTTGGAATAATGGTTGCTTGGGAGTATCTCAACCAGGTGAAATCTGCACCCAAGCGTTAGTTCCGGGTTGGAAGGTTGTGGTGTCTGACGGTAAACAAAAATGGGTTTATCACACTAATAGTAACGGACGTTTGTTACGGATAGCTTCTACCCATTCTAAGGGTAAGGAAGGAAAATTACCTTCTTCCGTCGAAAATGCTGTTTTCCAAGCTGCATCCCGACGTTTGAATCTGCCGATTTCTCAATTAAATATCGTTCAGGCGAAACAGCGCACTTGGAATAATGGTTGTTTGAATCTAGCGCGTCCTGATGAGGGCTGTACTCAAGCGATCATCAACGGTTGGAAGGTTGTTGTAGGCGCAGTTGACCAAACTTTAGTTTATCACACCGATGCATCTGGTTCTGCACTTCGGCTCAATGAAAAGAAGAGCGAAATTGCCGATAACGGAATTACACCTGTAACGATTCCCACAAGTGAGTTACCACCACCATTAGATCGCAATGTCATTTTTCGACAAATTTCTAGCGGTGGGTTGTTTGCGAGAACCTACGAAACTGTATTGCTGAATGACGGACGCATCATCCGCTATGAAAAAGGTAAAGAAAACGATCTTGAACCTCAAGTTTGGCAGGTTTCTTCAGAACAATTGAAAGAATTTCAAAAATTGTTAGAAAAACAGAAATTAAGTGAGTTGCGAAATCTGAGTTACCCAGCAACTCAAGGTTCTGCCGATTACATCACTTATACAATCACTACTTCTGATGGTACGATTCAGTATAATGATGTCTCGCAAAATAACTTACCTGAAAATTTGCAGACAGTCGTCAAAGCTTGGAATGATATTCGCTCCGATGCGATCGCTAACCCAATCCCCGATGAAATTAAACCTTTACCTATTCCTCTAAGCGAGTTACCACCACAATTAGATCGCAATGTGGTTTTTCGACAAATTAAGAGCGGTGGCTTTATCGGCAAAACCTACGAAACTATTTTGCTTAATGATGGGCGTTTGATGCAATACCGCATCGGTGATGCGAATGATTCCGAGCGTCGAGTTTGGCGGGTTTCTCAGCAAAAGTTGCGAGAGTTTCAACAAGTGCTCAAAGACCATAGATTCAATGAATCTGAGAATCTAAGTTACCCAGCCCCCAACGGTTCTGCTGATTATATCACATATACTGTCACCAGCGATTATACTACAATTCGCTACAACGATATTTCTCAAAATAACCTACCCAAGAATTTACAGGCAGTTGTCAATGCCTGGAATCAAATTCGCAAAAGTTATCAATAATTGGGGCATTGGGCATTGGGCATTGGGCACGGGGCATTGGGCATTGGGCATTGGGCATTGGGCAATGGGCATTGGGCATTGGGCAATGGGCATTGGGCAATGGGCATTGGGAATTAAAGAAGAAATAGTTCGCTCATCGGTGAATAAATACGATTCTTTCCATGCCCCATGCCCCATTCCCCATTCCCCATCTCCGGTTTGTTTATCGATTTGTAGTAGTATTATATTTATATATTGTGATATAATATGCGGTGTAATTAATACCTCTAAGGATAGATGAGCGATCGCGGGGGAAATTCTCATCATATTTGGGTGCAAGTCGATGGTTCAGCCAAGCTGGATTTAAATCTGCAACAAAAGCAACAAGAGCCAATGTTTTATTATTTTGCGTATGGATCTTGTATGTGTCCTGTAGATTTGAAGCGATCGCTTGGTGAAAACACCCATCTTTATGTCGTCGGTGCGGCAACGCTAAAAAATTATAAACTGGGGTTTTATCGCTTTTCCCCGATGCGTAAATGTGGGGTATTGGATGTGGTGAAAGATGCCAAAGCTAGCGTGACCGGTGTACTTTATCAGCTACCTTGGCGATTGAGCGATCGCCTTGATATAAGAGAAGATGTACCTCATGGTGGTTATCGACAAGAATTGGTAGATATTCATTGCCAAAATAAAGTATACAAAGACGTTCGCACTTATGTAGTAGTTGAGAAGCTGACAGCGGAAGTCGCGCCGAACGACTGGTATTTTAATATAGTTTTGCGGGGTGCTGTCACCTGCGGCTTACCAGAAGAATATTGCTGGAGTTTGTTTCATCATATGCACCAATTACAGCAAACTAAGCGATTTTTAGGAACTTAATTTATATATAAGATAAACATAATTTATAAACTCGTAGTACGCACGAAGAGTGCGATTCTCAGCGCTGAAGCGCTGACTACGAATACCGAGGTATAAAAACATGGCTCAAACTTGTTGCGGACCAGGCTACGCTTCCCCAGAAACGGCGATAAAGGCAGAACCAGAAAAAATACTGTATACAGTTGCACTCTACACGGGTACGGGTATCGAGGAACCAGATTATCTAGCAACTGTAGATGTCGATCGCAATTCTCCAACATATTCGCAGATTATTCATCGTCTGCCAATGCCTTATATTGGTGATGAGTTACATCACTTTGGCTGGAATGCTTGCAGTTCTTGTCATGGGGATGCAAGTAAATCGCGACGGTTTATGGTGATTCCCGGTCAACGGTCTAGCCGAATTTACATTGTAGATACAGCAGATCCGAAAGCACCAAAACTGCACAAAGTCATTGAACCCGAAGAAATTAAAGCAAAAACGAATTTAACTGCCCCGCACACAGTACACTGCCTTGCAGATAGTAATATCATGATTTCTATGCTGGGCGACAGCGAGGGAAATGCACCCGGAGGCTTTTTGTTGCTGGATAAGAATTTTGACATTGCTGGACGCTGGGAAAACAAAGCCAAGGAAATGCGCTTTAATTATGACTTTTGGTATCAACCGCGTCATAACGTCATGGTAAGTAGCGAGTGGGGCGCACCAAAAACGTATTATCCTGGCTTTAATCTCAAAGATGTCACAGATGGAAATTACGGTCATCAGCTGCATTTCTGGGATTGGTTGCAGCACGAGATTATCCAAAGTGTAGACTTAGGCGAAGAAGGATTAATTCCTTTAGAAGTGCGCTTTCATCATCATCCTGATAGCACTCATGGCTTTGTCGGTGCAGCACTTAGCAGCAATGTTTGGCATTGGTACAAAAAGAACGATAATTGGCAAGTAGAGAAAGTAATTGATGTGCCATCGGTGGAAGTTTCCGGCTGGGAAATTCCCGTACCATCGTTGATTACTGATATCTTGATTTCAATGGACGATCGCTATCTTTACTTCTCCAACTGGCTGCATGGAGACATACGCCAATATGATATCAGTGATTCTTCCCATCCTCAACTTGTCGGACAGATTTGGTGCGGTGGTTTGTTAAGTAAAAGCCCTGAATTTCAAGGTAAGAAATTAGCTGGTGGACCGCAGATGTTGCAATTGAGTCTTGACGGCAAGCGGCTTTATGTGACAAATTCTTTATTTAGCACTTGGGATAATCAGTTTTATCCTGACTTGTCGAAAACAGGTTCATATTTGTTGCAAATTGACTGCGATACTGAAAAGGGGGGATTGAAAATCAACGAAAACTTCCACGTTGACTTTGGTAAAGAACCGAATGGTCCTTCTCGCGCTCATGAAATGCGTTATCCTGGCGGTGATTGCACCTCTGATATTTGGGTGTAACATTTGTAGTTAGCGCTAAAGCACTGAAGCGCTAACTACAAGTTTACGACTTATGCGAGTGTGACTTTTCCGGCATGGCAATATTATTAGAATTTGCCTTACCGTTTTTACCGTTGGTGTGTCCGTTATTATTGCGGGGATGAATTACACCATAGCCACCGTGATTGCGTTCGTAAATGACATTAATTTCGTCGGTTTCGCTATTGTGGAACATATAAAAGTCGTGTCCCACCAGTTGCAATTGTTCCAAAGCTTCGTCAACTGTCATTGGCGGCATGGAAAAATATTTAGTACGGACAACTTCTGAGGGTAATTCCGGAGTGCGTGAGCCTATTAAATCTGTAACTACCTCTGGTTGCACTACTCCTTCTATCGTTACTTGAGCATTAGTTTTCTTATCTTGACGCCGTTCTTTGTATTTTCGCAGTTGACGGGCTATTTTATCTGCGACTAAATCAATACTGGCATACAAATTTTCGCTGCTTTCCTCGGCACGGATGACGCTACCATTTGCATAAATAGTCACTTCAGCCGATTGTTTAGTATTATTTCGGGGATTGCGAGCAACACTAAGGTGAACATCCACTTCGTTTGTTAAGTTTTGAAAATGACTTGCTGCCTTTTCAATTTTTTGATGCACATACTCTCGAATTCCATCGGTGATTTCGATATTTTTGCCGTGGATGACAAGCTTCATCTTATATCTCCCGCTCAATGTTTGATGTGTATTTGGTTTGTTTGAAAGGAAATGACACTAAGGTTTATCACTAACGCCAAAATAAATTGTGAACAGAATCGTACAAAGCGTTCTTTTTTTTCGTGGCGTGATGATTATTGCAGAGAATTCCTCCGAACACCATTGAGGTTATATATTCAAGCTAGCACTTTGTATTTTCCAAAGTAGAAACCCTTGACTTTCCTTTAAAATCCTTTGCAAAGCTTGACAATTGTTGACTTTACATTGTGTCTTTAAGCACTTTTTATTTCCTATATCAGTTAATTTTTGGCATGAACCGTAGTAATCCTCAGGCATATAACCGTTGTTTGGTATATAACCAAGCATTGATGGGATACTCAGATGCTTTACTGTGGCAGCGATCGCTTTTAAATGAACGCACATCAAACCCGAATCTCGATGACGTGTTAATCTTGCTAGAGCATCCACCCGTCTACACTTTGGGACAAGGAGCCACAACAGAATTTCTCAAATTTGATATTGACAAAAGCCCCTACGATGTGCATCGAATCGAAAGAGGCGGCGAAGTTACTTACCATTGTCCCGGTCAATTGGTAGGGTATCCAATTTTAAATCTGCAACGTTATTGCAAAGACTTGCACTGGTATTTGCGGCAACTTGAATCCGTATTAATTCGCGTATTGGCAGTTTATGGTTTGCAGGGCGATCGCATTCCCGGTTTCACTGGTGTTTGGTTAGAAGGGCGTAAAGTAGCCGCCATTGGCATTAAAGTTAGCCGTTGGATTACTATGCACGGCTTTGCGTTAAACGTTTGTCCGGATCTGACAGGCTTTGAGCAAATTGTACCTTGCGGGATTGCTGATAAACCTGTAGGCAGTTTAGCTCAATTCATTCCTGATATAACTTGTCAAGAAATACGCTCTTGTGTGGCAAAATGTTTTGCAGAAGTATTTAATGTGGAATTGATAGAAGTACAGTCAAATAAAAATGATAGATCGTGACCGCTTATTCAAAGAACTTCTGACAACATTTTTTTGGGAGTTTATTGAGTTTTTCTTACCAGAGGTCGCTGTTTATTTAGAACGCGACTCAATATCTTTTATTGACAAAGAAGTATTTACTGATGTTACAGAGGGGCGAAAAATACGAAACAGACTTGCTAGTAAAAGCCAGATTTCAAGGGAAAGAGTCATTTTTTCTCGTTCATCTAGAACATCAAGCACAACATCAAGAATCCTTTCCTCAACGGATGTTTCGATACTTTTCGCGGTTGTACGAAAAATATAATTTGCCAGTTTATCCCATCGCTTTGTTCTCCTACAACACGCCAAAAGACCTAGAGCCGAATATTCATCAGATAGAATTTCCTAATAAAGTTGTTTTGACTTTTAGCTATGATACGATTCAGCTAAATCGCTTAAATTGGCAGGATTTATTACAGCAATAAAATCCCGTTGCTACGGCGCTGATGGCAAGAATGAACATTGCAAAACAAGACCGTCGCCGGGTGAAATATGAATGCTTGCGCCTAATGTCTAGATTAAATTTAGATCCGGCAAAAATGAAGTTAATTTCCGGGTTCATAGATACCTATCTGCGATTAAGTCCAGAAGAAGAAAATCTGTTAAAAGCTGAAATTGCTACTATGGAGCCAACGCAGCAGGAAGTCATTATGGAAATGTTACCAGTTGGATGGAAGAAGGAATACAGCAAGGAAGAGAACAAGGAATACAGCAAGGAGAGTTAGCAATCATTCAGCGCCAACTAATACGGCGAATCGGTGGGGTAACTCCTCTACTACAAGAGCGCTTGCGGCTGTTATCTGTAACTCAATTGGAGGATTTGGCTGAGGCGCTACTAGACTTTTCTACTGAGTCAGATTTATTAATTTGGTTACAACAAATTTATGATGGTACGCACTCTTAATAAAAGATGTTGCGGAAACTGTACAACGATCGCATTTTATAGTATTTTTGTACTACTATTCATCTGGTTTACATGCTCTACTGCGATCACTTGATCGTGCAATTGCGATCGCTTTCATTCAATGGGGAATGGCAATCACTCTTACCCCCAGGCAGCAAACGATGAGAGCACCGTATTCTGTAGTGCCCGTAGATACCTTCAACTTGCACCTTGTTTAGCTTAGGGTTTGAGCACGATTTTGATGCAGTTGTCGGCGTACAGACCGACGTAGCCGCGATCGCCAAAGGACGGGATATACCGCAAGTCAGTCTCACCGAAGGCGATCGAGTCGCCAAGCGCAATGTAGGCTGCCTTACTCGGCTGGGCTTGGCTTACAGTCGCAGTCAATACGAGGACTCCAAGCGTGGCTAGACGCAAGGGGGTTGCCTTTATACTTTTAAACATAATTATCTTTTAAGTATGATTAGGCTATGCTGACGACAGTTATAGGCAAAGCCATTTTCCTAACCGGACGCGATCGCATGGGTGCCCATCTGCTAATGGGGCACGACAGTCGGTTATTAGGACGACAGTACGAAGTGAATTATTTATTAGCCGATCCGGGTTCATTGAGCTTGCGGTTCTGTTCAGCAGTGACCGTATCAGGTAAGAATTGGCTTACAGTGCCCTGAATCTTGGTCTTAAGCGATTCCGCAAGGACACTATCCTTACCTGCCATCAGAGCCTCAAACCCCTGCTTGGCGACAAGGGCTGGATCATCCTTTTTATCCGAACCCACTTTTGTGTCGTCCAGTCCTGCGCGGTGGAAGAAGTTGGTTTCGGTCGCTCCGGGCATGAGCGCGGTGACGGTGACACCCGTGTCCTTCAACTCGTTGCGTATTGCCTCTGAGAACGAGTGTACGAATGCCTTGGAAGCTGCGTAGACCGCCTGGAACGGACTGGGCATCTGGGAGACTATCGACGACGTGAAGAGGATACGACCTTTGCCGCGCTCTACCATGTCCTTCACCACCCGTTTGGCGAGATGGACAGAGGACACGACGTTCAGGTTGATGAGATTGAGTTCGTCCTTGAGGTCAGTTTCGCGGGCAAAATCGCCGCCAACACCGACACCCGCGTTGATAGCGATCGCATCAAGGGGTCGGTTAGTTGCCTTAATCAAGTTGTAGAGCGTCTCAACACCATCATAGGTGGCAAGATCGGCTTGTACCGTCTCTACCTTGGCTCCCAACTTCTCAAAGGCTTGAGCTGCTTCGTTGATGCCCGGTCCTGTGGCTGTAACGAGGAGATCAAAGCCGTTTTGGGCGAACTGTTTAGCTAGTTCGTAGCCAATGCCACTGGAGGCACCCGTTACAACAGCCAATGGTCGGGTCAAAGAATTGTTCATAACTATTAAAACGAATTATGTGAGTGTTCTACGTATAGAAAGCTATAAATTGTTTCTAAGCAAATACTAGACAGTTCGCGTGGACTGTGGGCTTTCGATTTCAATTTCAATACTAGGTAGGCAGCAGTATGATTACGTCTTTCCAACGAAGTATCGCCTTTGTGTCTTTGGGGTTACTTTCTTAACCTTTCACAACAACTTGTCCAGCGTAATCGGCAAATCTCGAATGCGTTTACCAGTCGCGTGGAAGACGGCGTTGGCGATCGCTCCCGCAACACCAACAATGCCGATTTCGCCCAAGCCTTTAACACCGATTGGATTAACAATCGAATCGTTTTCTTCGACAAAAATCACGTCAATATCATCTATATCGGCGTGTATTGAAGTTGGTTCAACGGGTTGGGTGAGGCGGAAGACTCTTTCTCAATGCTGTTGACTTCGCCATGCCGCATCGCTGCGGTGATTTCAACAGCCTGTGTTGGATCGTGGCTCAATCTGATTTGTCCTGAGGCGAACCGGATGTCTTCTAACTTTGCATCCTGACGGGGCGAATTGGGAATTTTCTGCGCTAGTTTGAACAATTTTTCGCCGATCTCGTCGCAAACAGCTTTAACTGCCGAGCCGACCGAAGCCGCCGTCCACGAACCGCCTTCAACGGGTGATTTCGGCAGTGATGAATCGCCAAGTTTTGCCGTTACGTCGTCGAGCGGCAAACCAAGCGTTTCAGCAGCGATTTGCGTCACGATCGTGTAAGTTCCGGTGCCGATATCAGCCGTGGCGCTACTGACCGTGAGTTTGCCGTCAATGCTCGCGCATAGCTTTCGCGCTCGCCTTTTGGTAGAGTGCCTCCCAAACGCCGGTTGCCAAACCCCAACCGATCGGATTATTGCCCTCGCGCATTGATCGCGGTTCAAGATTGCGGTTTGCCCAGCCAAATCGCTCTGCACCTTGGCGGTAACATTCGCGCAATTCTTTACTTGAAAACGGTTTGTTTTCGTTTAGGTCTTTCTCGGCGTAGTTTTTCACGCCGCAGTTCCAGCAGGTCAATGCCGAGTTTGCAGGCAAGCTCGTCCATTGCGGATTCGAGTGCGTACAAGCCCCAAGCTGCACCCGGTGCCCGCATGTCAATCGGCGTGAACAGGTCGAGCTGGGCAACTTTGTGAGTGAGCTTGGCGTTTTCGCAGTGGTAGAGCACAGACCCGACCAATTGACGACGTTTTCGCTCTTTGTCTTCAAATTGCGAGGTTTCGGCGATCGCCTCATGCATAACGGCTTCGAGCGTACCATTGGCAGCACCAAGCGAGAGTTTTTGCACCGTGGTGGGACAATGACCAAAGGTAAACATTTGTTGGCGCGTCAGCGACACTCTAACCGAGCGTTTGAGTTCACGCGCTGCCATCACCGCTAAAAATACTTGATACTGCGGACGCAAACCCGAACCAAAGGCTCCGCCAACAAATGGCGAGAGAACCCGTACATCATGTTTGTCAAGACTGAAAACATGGCAAATGTAGTCATGGACGTTGGGCGCACCTTGCGTTTTGTCGTAGACGGTAATCTTGCCGTCATCTTCCCAAACGACAGTCGTCGCAAATGACTCGATCGGATTGTGATGTTCAGAGGGCGCAGCGTATTCGGCTTCGTGTTGGGTGAGAGCGTTAGCAAAGGCTGTTTCGGCATTACCGCGTGGTAATGCCGGTGGTTTGATACCGTTTCTTTCTTTCGGTTTGTAGGCTCTACGGGGATCAAGTCGCCCAAATAACGGCTATAGGCGAATGGCACGCTTGTTAAGCGATCGCCCGTATATGCAAGCGCCTGTTTTTTCAGAACAGGCAACTTCTGCGCAGGTGCGATCGCAACATCTCATTTTGTGCCAGGGTGCAAAAGTGTGGAGCTTTGGCAGCTGCAAAGCAGATTACTTGTTGGCAGACCCAGGCTCACTGAGCTTGCGGTGCTGTTCGGCATTGACGGTATCAGGCAAGACCTTGCTTACCGCGCCCTGAAGCTTCGTTTTGAGCGAACCTGCGATAATATCGTCTTTACCTGCCATCAGTGCCTCGAAACCTTGCTTGGCAACTTCTGCTGGGTCATCCTTTTTATCCGAACCCACTTTGGTATCGTCCATCCCCGCACGGTGGAAGAAGTTGGTTTCAGTGGGTCCTGGCATCAGCGCGGTGACGGTGACACCTGTGTCCTTCAACTCGCTGCGTAATGCTTCTGAGAACGAGTGCAGAAACGCTTTGGATGCGGCGTAGACCGCCTCAAACGGTCCGGGCATCAGGGCAGCGATAGACGACGTGAACAAAATGCGACCTTTGCCGCGCTCAACCATGTCCTTTACGACCCTTTTGGCGAGATGGACAGACGACACGACGTTCAGGTTGATGAGATTAAGTTCGTCCTTGAGGTCAGTTTCACGGGCGAAATCGCCGCCGACACCGACACCCGCGTTGATAGCGATCGCATCAAGGGGTCGGTTAGTTGCCTTAATCAAGTTGTAGAGCGTCTCAACACCATCATAGGTGGCAAGATCGGCTTGCACCGTCTCTACCTTGACACCGAGCTCAACAAAGGCTTGAGCTGCTTCGTTGATGCCCGGTCCTGTGGCTGTAACGAGGAGATCAAAGCCGTTTTGGGCAAACTGTTTGGCGAGTTCGTAACCAATACCGTTAGATGCACCTGTCACGACAGCCAGGGGTCGGGCTAATGAATTGTCCATAACTGTTAAAACGCTATATGTGAGTGTTCTACGCTTGGAAATTACGCCAGTTGCACGCGGCTGTGCTACAACGTTCGTCACCTCCCTTCTCCTTCTCCTATCAAAGACGCACTCGCGTTCAAAGACGCACTCGCGTTCGGGTTCGCCACTACGAATGGAACGCCAGTCCGCTCAACGCGACACCAGTCCGCTCAACGTTCGTGACCTCCGCACGCGGTTGGCGAGTGGAACCCGCGCACGCGGCAGGCTCCGGTACAGGCAACCGCGCTGCCTTGACTCACCGCAACGCACTGGCTCCTCAACAGAACTTTACCCTCCGAAGAAACGATGCCTGCGAACAAAGAAAGCCGTTCCGACGTGACTTCTATGAGCACGGCACTGGTTCGATACTTCCAACCGTCACAATCCTAAGGAGTCAACAGTATGATTGCGTCTTTCTAAAGAAGTATCGTTACTGTGTATTTTTTGTGTGTTTTAGGTTACGGAAAATTTCTGTTGTACGCACTTTCAATAAAAGATGTTGCGGAAACTGTACAATGATCGCGTTACATAGTATTCTTGTACTATTGTTCATCTGGTTTACATGCTCGTTTGCGATCGCTTGATGGGTGCAATTGCGATCGCTTTCATTCAATTGGGAATAGAAAACGCGGGAATGGGAATGGGGAATGGGTAATTAAATATGGATTTTGGACTTGTTTTCGCAACGGATGTAAAGTTTTTCCGGTTGGAGTAGGTAAAACTGGTAATTATGTGATATATAAGACCACCTCTGGTTTAAGACTAGGGCTGCGGTTGTGAAAGTTAGAATGTGTTATTTGTAAGCCGTGACAACTAATATGTAAACAACTCAACCAAAAGAACTTATGTGAATCCCCAGTACGTTTACCCGCTTCAGAAAGCAATTGACCTAGATGTACGTTTACCCGCTTCAGGGAGCAATTGACCTAGATATCCGCCGACACCCACTGAGCGCCAAGTCACCAAAGGTCGGGCGGAAATTACGATCTGCGATCGGCTTTTAATTTTTTATCCTTGAGAAAACGAGCGTGCGATCGCGCTCAACTGTTGCATCATTTCTGGATGTTTTAGAAAGAGTTTGTCCTAAGTCGCCAATAACCTAGACAAAGCTGTACACTCATAGTCATAGCTGGTCTATGAGTGATATATGTATAAGCCAAACGAATTTGCAAAAAAG
>NZ_JBPAOH010000116.1:0-25568 GCF_050875635.1 Tolypothrix sp. VBCCA 56010 | reverse complement strand
GGGATGGGGAGAGGGGGGGATGGGGAGAGGGGGAGAAAGAAGAATTCTTCTCCTTGTCTCCAAAGAGTCTCCTTGTCTCCAAAGAGTCTCCCACTCCCCCACTCCCCCACTCCCCCACTCCCCCTCTCCCCTCATCCCCCGGCAAGACGCGCAGTGTCACACTTCCGGTATCGGTAAATTTGATGGCGTTTCCTAAGAGGTTGAGTAAAACTTGGCGCAGTTTGCTTTCGTCGGTTTGTATATATTGAGGAATGGTTACAGAATATTCAAATGTCAATTGTAAGCCTTTGTCAGCGGCGCGGAAGTGCAACATGTCTTGCAAGTTATCCAACAAGCGAATTAAGTCAAAGCTGCTGGGATTTAATGTTGTTCTACCAGCTTCAATTTTGGACATTTCCAGAATGTCGTTGATTAAATTAAGTAGATGTTCGCCAGCGCGATTGATGATTGTCAGGTTTTGCTGATTTTCGCGGGATAAGGAATTTTCTCGACTCATAACTTGAGTGAAGCCAAGAATGGCGTTAAGTGGGGTACGCAGTTCATGACTCATGTTGGCGAGAAATTCGCTTTTAGCGCGGTTAGCAGCATCAGCGGCGATCGCAGCTTGTTGTAGTGCTTGTGACTGTCTTTGAGTTTGTGCTAGCAATTCTGCTTGCTGCAAGGCAACTCCCAACTGATTGCCGATTTGAACTGCAATGCTAATTTCTCCTGTTTTCCATTGTCGGGGAGTGGAATTTTCATAACTTGCCAGCAATCCCCACAGTTGATTACCACAGAAAATTGGTACTGTAATGTAAGCTTTTGCTTGAAAGCGCTCTAAAAGTTGGACATAACATTCTTCAAATCCAGCTTTGTAAATGTCGGGAACACAAAGAAAACTTGCGCCTCGAATGTACATACCGCCTTGAGTTTTTTGCAGATAACTATCCAAAACCTGGTTATCTGGACTATTTAACATTCTGACTACACAACGGTCGTCTTGTAAAGCACCATTGGTGAAGTTGGGATCGTTTTGATCTTCTTCTATCAGAGAAATCCAGTTATTGCTTACGGACTCGGCAACAAATTCGCCACTCCAGTTGGGATTAAAACGATAGACAACTACGCGATCGCAGTTGAGTACTTGCCGCAATTCTTGAGTTGTCGCGGCAAATATCGTCTCTATATCCAATGTCTGGCGCATCCTTTGAATTACGCGAGCGATGGTACGTTCTCTTTCTGCACTTTCATGCAAAGCAACTTCTGCTACTTTATGCTCAGTGATATCCGTTATTGTACCGATAAAGCCTTTAATTTCTTTGTTATCGTCAAGTTCAGGTAATGCTTGACAAATGACCCAAATATCCGTGCCATCAGCACGCAAAAAGCGATGCTCGCATTGATACAGAGTTTGATTTGCTGCGGCTTCATTCCAGGCGGTAAAAACGCGATCGCGATCTTCTGGATGTAAAGCAGATATCCAACCGCTTCCCAAAGCCTCTTTTACAGAGTATCCAGTCATCTCTGTCCAACGTTTATTTATATACAAGCAATTATTCTCAGCATCAGTATGAAATATGCAAACTGGTGCGGCTTCTGCTAAAGTTTGATAGCGGCGCTGGCTGGTAAGCAGGGCTAACTCTGCTTGCTTGCGAGCGGTAATTTCGACTACAACTGTACCCGCTCCAGACAAGTTCCCATTTTCACCAAGAATCGGAAAGTAAGAAGCGAGGAAATGACGCTCAGTATCCGGTTTTTTAGGTGATGCAACGCTGACTTCTAAATTAAGAATCGGTTTACAAGTTCGTAACACCTGCTCGTAAAATGGTGCAACCAAGGGAGCGATAACGGCGGGTACGATTTCATAGATAGTTTTGCCGATATAATCAAGCTGGCGTCGTCCGTAAATTTCTGCCAACAGTTCGTTGATTTGCACAAACCGCAATTGATTATCTAAAATGCTCATCCCCACCGGCGCACAGCCAAAAAAGGCATTGAGACGAGCTTCTCTTAAGGCTAGTTCTCTTTCTAAAGTTTTGCGCTCAGTGATGTCTTTGTGCGTACCCGTCATTCGCAGCGGCTCACCTTTATTATCGCGTTCGCAAACCTGACCGCGAGACTGAATCCACTTCCACTCACCGATAGCAGAACGCATCCGAAATTCTACTTCATAAACGGGATTAACACTTTGAAGATGGGCATTTAAAAGTTGTTTAACTACGGGCAAATCTTCTGGATGTATTAATACCTCAAAAGCTGCAAAATTATCTGCAATCTCGTGTTCTTCGTACAAGAGCATTTTTTTCCAACGCCAATCAAGATAAACTTTACCGGTGCTGAGATTCCAATCCCACAAGCCTAAATTGCTAGCTTCTAAAGCTAGTTGTAAACGTTCTTTGCTTTGTTGGTGTTGTGCTTCTATGTGTTTTCGCACTATTAGCGCACCTAACTGGGCAGCTACTACACCAACTAATTCCAGCAAACGCTTATCTACTGGTCGCGAGCTGCGTTTAAAAAATACTAAAACTGCCAACACTTGATTATCAAATTGAATCGGAACCGCAAAACCGGCTTTGAATCCAACGCGGGCAGCGATTTGAGAGCGGAGAAAAGTTGGCTTGCCAAGCGCAGTTACATCTTCAATCCATTCTGGCTGTTTAGTTAACCAAACTCGTCCTGGTAGTCCCACACCAGCAGGAAATGTGATATTTTGGCTATGGCGGTTGAATTTTTCTAACATGCTTTGGTCTTCGCACCAAGCCAGTTTATGTTCTAAAACAGTACCATCTTCACTGGGTATCCACGCCTCAGCAAAATCCCAGTTAATTGTGTGACAAATTAAACGCGAAACTCGTTCTAAAGCACTGTTGACATTTTGGGCGCGGGTAATAGCTTGGGTTGTTAACAACAGCAAACGGCTTTCATTTTCCGCGTGCTTGCGCTCGGTAATGTCTTTAGATGTACCAAGCATGTACTGTTGTTGGTCAATCTCGATTAGTTCGGCACTAAACAGTACCGTCCTAACTTCCCCAGTTGCAATGCGGAAATCGATTTCATGATTGCGAATAACTTTCGTCTGTTGCAAAATTTGGGTGAGGAAAGCACATTCTTCAGTATTTACCCAATTATTCAATTCTTGGTTGGTGCGACCGATAATTTCAGAGCGAGAACAACCAAAAAACTTACAGAAGCTGTCGTTAACTTCGATATAACGTGTTTCCGGAAAAGTCGAGAGAGCAATTGGGTCAGGAGATGACCGAAAAGCTGATGCAAACTTTTCTTCAGAAGCGCGTCGCGCTGCTTCCGAGGATTTGCGCTGTGTAATATTGCTTGCTGTGCCTGTGACGCCAACAACTAAATCTGCTTCATTTTGCAAAGCGATCGCATTCACCATTAGAT
Organism: Tolypothrix sp. VBCCA 56010; assembly: GCF_050875635.1. Classification (NCBI taxonomy): domain Bacteria; kingdom Bacillati; phylum Cyanobacteriota; class Cyanophyceae; order Nostocales; family Tolypothrichaceae; genus Tolypothrix; species Tolypothrix sp. VBCCA 56010. The sequence continues at coordinate 22,190 of NZ_JBPAOH010000116.1, read as the reverse complement.
AAATCAGGCTTCCATCTTTAGCGATGCGCTTCGTCTCATATTGAAACACAGTTTCACCGCAGAGAACACGCGCAAATAACTCTCTATCTGCCGCAACTTGTTCTCTTGGTATAAAATCAAGCCAAGAACGCCCAATCATTTCTGCGGGTTCGTAGCCGAAAACTTTTCTCACAGCAGAGTTGACAAAAGTAATATACCCGTGGATATCCGTTTTCCAAATTACATCTTGGGATGTTTCAACTAAGCGACGATATTCGCTTTCATTCGCTTTCAAAGCAGCTTCTGTTAAAAGACGTTCCCGAATTTCTGCTTGTAGTTGGATATTTTGAATGTATAACTGGTCACGAGCTTTTTTTTCTTGTTCTAGTAGTGTAGCTTGGGCTAGGGCAATTCCCACATTCGCAGCGATAGACTCTAATAATTCAATTTCTGCGGGTGTCCATTCTCGGTGGCGATCGCATTGATGTAAACCAATTACGCCATTAGCTTTACCTTTGTAAGAAGTGCGTACAGCCAGCAAGGACTTCATTTGCAGCTGTCGGCAAATATCCTGGACGTTTTGTAACAGTGGATCGGCAAAGACATCATAGGAGGCGATCGCTTCATCTTGCAATAATATTTGTTGCAAATGAAGATTATCCGTAAAAGGTATCTCAAAATTCATCAACGAAGCATAGCCAGGAGATAAAAATTCGCCCAAAGTGGGAATTTTGGGATTTGGCAAGCTGATGTAAGTATGAATAAGTACGCGATTCACATCAAGCGTCTCACCTATTTGCCTAGCAGCTGTCTCTAATATCTTTTTGGGATCTAATTCCGAACGAATTTTATCTGTAATTTGTCTGAGTAAATGACTGCGGTTAAGTTGTTGTTGCAGCGCATCCTCAGCAAGTTTGCAATAACTAATGTCTGTTATTGAGCCAGTTATTCGCATCGGCTTTCCGGCTTCATCCCACAGTGCCTCTGCTCGCGACAAAATCCATTTATAACTATTATCTTTGCAGCGCATTCGATACTGAGCAATGTATTGGGGACTTTGGCGATTTAGGTAAGCCATTGAAGCACTCATCATCCGCTCCAAATCGTCAGGATGAATCAACTTCACCCATTGATCAAAATCATTCAATTCATCCTCAAGATATCCCAGTATCTCTCTACAGCGGGCAGAGAAGAAATATTTATTAGTTCTCAGGTCGCGATCCCAAACGCCATCATTATTGCCTTTGAGAGCTAATTGCCAACGTTCTTCGCATTTTGTCAAAGCTTTTTCTGCATCTTTGCGGCTAGTAATATCCATTACAGAAGTCACGACAAAAAATCTGCCGTCATCCTTTTGAAAAATCCCCTGCGTCATATTTACAGTTAACCGCGAATTATCTTTTCGTTTAATAGTAACCTCTTGATTTTTCGACTGTGAGCCATTGCGGATAAAATCTTGATATTCTTGAATTAAATCAGCTTTTTCTGCCTCTGTTAAATTGGGATAATGCAAAGTAAACAATTGAGCAATAATTTCTTCTCTAGTCAACTGATAAAGTTGACAATACGCTGGATTGACATCGACAACATATCCATTTTCATCCGTCAGACAAATTCCGACTTGGGCAAAATTTAAAATAGATTCTATTTGTGTATTACGGTTATTTAACTCAACCGCAATCCGCTGACGCTCTTTAATTTCATTTTCTAGTTGAGAATTCTGCTTTTGTAACTGTTTTTGCAGCCTTTGGATCGTCAGTTGATTTTCTACTCTGGCAAAAATTTCTTCAACTTGAAATGGTTTGGTGATGTAGTCTACACCACCGATTTTAAAAGCTTTCACCTTGTCAAAAACATCTTCCCCGTTGCTGATAAAAATTACGGGAATATCGCGAGTTATTTCATCAGCCTTCAGTTGTTGGCAAACTGTATAGCCATCAACTGAAGGCATTTTGATATCCAACAAAATTAAATCTGGTGGAGCCAATTGCGCCACCATTAGAGCTAAGATAGCTGTATTTACACCCCGAATTGTGTATCCGCGTTGGGAAAGAGTAGCAGATAAAAGTTGCAGATTATCCTGCGAATAATCAACTATTAGAATACTGCCTTGATTTGCGTGCATTGGGAATTGGGAATTGGGAATAGAGAATAGGGCAATGGGCAATGGGCATTGGGCAATGGGAATTAAAGAAGCGGCTTTTCGATTTGGCGGGTTCTAATACAATTCTTTCCATACCCCATGCCCGATGCCCTATGCCCTATGCCCATTGCCCATTACCCATTACTAAGTACATAGTACCCAGTCCCTAGTCCCCAGTCCCCAATCCCTAATCTCTATTTTTGCACCGCTTGTAACACAGTCTCTATCGCCCGCTGTTTTTGCGGATCTGCTCCTTGAGCGTATTCTAAAGAGAAGGGAACGCTGATATCAGGGGTGACACCCTTACCCTCTAACCTTTGATCGTTATTGAGAAATACGTTTGTGACTGCTAAATAAAGCAGGCTATTATCTTTCATCAAAAACGGACTACCAGCAACTACAGCACCGGTTGTTTTGGAGCCAATTACTTGTCCGATGCGGTGTTGTTGAAAAGCAAACGCGAGAATTTCCTTACTGCTGCGGCTACCTTCATTAACCAACATCACCGCAGGCTTTTTCCATTGATAATTATAGGTATATTGTTTGCCATTACGTCGAATATTCGTGACGCTTGGTCCTGGTTTCGCGGTAAATATGTTGAGATAATCTAAATCTCCTCCACCCCAACCGTCTCTAAGATCCAAAATTAATGCGTCTGCGCTTGACAGACGACCATAAATTAGGTCATCTTGCAACTGTTGCTGATGCGGATCGGCTGCATTTGACCAAATATGAACATAGCCTATTTTCTTGCCTTGTTGTTCAATTACTTGAGTGCTGGCTTGTTGAGCATCGAAAAACATTTTAGTTGTATCGAACATCTTTGGAGCGATCGCTATTTCTTGCCGACTATTTACATCCGCTGTTCTCTGAATCAACAATTTAACTTGTTGACCCGCTTTACCTGCAAAAGATTGTATTGCTTGATACGGCTTATCATCTACACTCAGTATTTCATCGCCCACCTTCAAGCCGGAAGACGCCGCCGGACTTTTATCTAGAATCGCTTTGACAAAAATCTTGCCGTTAATCTCTTTGGTGAAAGCGCCAATACCGCTGTATTCGATTTTGCCTTTGGGGAAAATCTTTCTTAATTCCTTCTGTAAATCTCTACTTCTCGGATAAAAAATCCCTAAAAGCTGGTAATATTCGGCTTCATTTGCAGTGTAAAAGTGAGTGTGCGAAGTCCGCAATTGAGAAAGCATCTGATTGATGATGACAGCAGCTTCTTCAGTTGACTTGGTTCGCGCTATTTGAGGCTTATACTGTTCTCGGATGGCTTTCCAGTCTACTCCGTTAAATTTGGGGTCAAAAAAGTTGTCGTTTACTGTTTGCCAAACTTGCTCAAAAACTTGAACTTCTGGTTTTGCCAAAGTCGGTAATAGCGGCGCCAACCACAGCAAAAGCAATACACAAAAGCTAAAAAGGATTATTATAGGTAGGCGGTTTAAGCGAGATGGAAAGTTTTTCATCTTATTTTGATTTCATCAGCGGACGCACAACCACTGATGAAAAAGCTTTGCGATTAGTTCCACCTCAAGTGAGGACTGAAGTCCTCACTTGAGTTTATCTATTCACGCTGCTCATATCCGCATAGCGATCGCCTGCTGCAACACCTAATGGTGATACTTCATCAATCCGTGCAAGTTCTGCTTTTGTTAATGTAATATCTACCGCTGCAACATTCTCTTCTAAATAACTAACGCGCTTTGTTCCCGGAATCGGTACGATGTCTTCTCCTTGCGCTAGCAACCACGCTAAAGCTAATTGTCCCGGTGTCGCATTTTTTTCCTTAGCGATTTCCTTCACACGCTCCACAACCTGAAGATTTTTGTAAAAGTTTTCACCTTGAAACCTAGGTAAATTTTTGCGAAAGTCGTCAGCCGCAAAGTCATCGGGACTGGTGATTTGTCCGGAAAGAAAGCCTCTACCCAGTGGACTGTATGGAACAAAGCCAATCCCCAAGCTGCGAATAGTCGCTAAAATCTCGTCTTCTGGTTCGCGTTGCCAAAGTGAATATTCCGATTGCAAAGCTGTAATTGGGTGGACAGCATGAGCGCGTCGAATAGTTTCTGCCGCTGCTTCCGACATTCCCAGGTAGCGGACTTTACCAAGTTGTACTAACTCTGCCATTGCCCCGATAGTTTCCTCAATGGCAACATTAGGATCGACGCGATGCTGATAATAAAGGTCAATGTAATCAACACCAAGCCTTTGCAAAGAAGCATCGCAAGCAGAGCGAACATACTCCGGGCTACCGCTGACACCACGAAAGCGGCTATCATCAGTACGCAGGATACCGAATTTAGTTGCTAAGACAACGCGATCGCGTCTATCCTTAATTGCCTTACCAACAAGCTGTTCATTTGCTCCTTTGCCATACATATCAGCAGTATCCAGCAAATTTACCCCCAAATCCAAAGCCCGATGAATCGTCGCGATAGATTCAGTCTCATCAACCGCACCGTAAAACTCAGACATACCCATACATCCAAGTCCCAATTCCGAAACCGTCAAACCCTGACTTCCTAATTTGCGTGTCTTCATAAATTTTCTCCTGGTAGTAAGCACTTCAGTGCTTAAAAAATATCTACTTTAGTCGTCCGATGCCGGGAAAGCTTACGATAAAAGTCAAACAGTTCTACACGCATGACTAGAATTTTCATTCCCGGAATAACTCCACCCACACAACAATCTCAACCAGCTTGGTGGTTTGCCTTTGTGGGCAATAAACTACTTATTCGTAATGACACTTTCAACCAGATTCCGCATTTAATAAACTTGGCAGAAATTAACTTAACCCCAGTGCGGACACAATTTATCGGCACAATTGATAATCACCCATGTTATTGTGCCGAATTACCCAAAGATACTGTTCCTCCTCAGGGCATGATTTTTCGAGGACTGCGCGAGTTATACGGTATTCTGGAAGAAGATTTTTTTGCACTTAGCGGTCGAGCCTTTCAAATTATGGAATGGGATCGCACCCATCAATATTGCGGACATTGTGCCACTGCGACAACACAATTATCAGGCGATCGCGCTAAACGCTGTCCAAATTGTGGTTTAGTTAATTATCCTCGCCTTTCCCCAGCTATCATTGTTTTAATCTCTCGTGGGGAAGAACTTTTATTAGCCCGCGCTAATCGATTCCCCCAAGCTATGTACAGCGTGCTTGCCGGTTTTGTCGAAGCAGGAGAATCGTTAGAAGAAACCGTTATCCGCGAAGTTAAAGAAGAAGTGGGGATTTCAGTCAAGAATATTCGCTATTTTGGCTCTCAATCTTGGCCTTTTCCCAACTCGTTGATGATAGGATTTACAGCAGATTATGCTGATGGTGAAATCGTCATCGAAGAGCAAGAAATAGCAGACGCAGCTTGGTTTAAAAAAGATAATTTACCACAGATTCCGCCAAAGTTGAGCATTGCGCGTAAACTAATTGATGCGTTTGTATCTAGTTGAAGAAATTCACCGTTATTTCTCGTGCTTGTCAAGCAAAAGCCGTTATGTAGTTTTTTAGGCGTAGACGCGGAGCGGCTTGTCGTCAGACATCGCGCTTCAACTACAAGCATTCAGCATTCTGAAAACACAAGGAAATTTTTGGGAGAAAATTATAGTGAGCGTTCTCGCAAACCTCAAAAAAGAGTTGATTTCTATTTCAACTGCTACTGACATTGGCTTTAACTCCACCCCAACAATCAAGCAGCAAATCGAGACATTAGCGGAATCTCTGGAAATTCTAAATCCAACTGTTAAGCCTACAAGTTTTATGGAATTGGTTAAAGGGCGCTGGCAGTTGTTGTACAGTACATTCGGATTAGAACGAGAAACTACACTTCAACGTCTTTCTTTTGGAAAGCTGCCGAATGTGACAGTCAATGTTACTGGTATCTTTCAAGAAGTTTATCTGGATGGTCAGCAGTACATTAACTTAATTGAGTTTACCGTAGGTTCCGATGTTAAAGGCATTGCTGCGGTAACAGGACGCTACAGAGTAGAAGACTCTAAACGTCTCAACATTGATTTTTTAGAAACCTCCGTTAAAAGTGCAAGCAACGATTTAGATGTTTCCACCTTTCGCTCTTGCTTAGGAATCGATTCTCAATCAGCTTTAGAATCAAAGCTTGATTTTAGCGGTTGGTCGGATATTACCTATTTGGATGAAAATTTGCGTCTCATGCGTGGCAATAATCAAAATTTGTACGTGCTGGTGCGAACCAACTAGGCTATAGCGGTTCTCACTTGGTCAAATACATTCGTTGCGTAGGGACAATTCATGAATTGTCCCTACTGCGTATCGTTGTGTATTGCATCCAACACCAAAACCGCTATAACTGATTGATGAGTAATGTGTATGAGTTGCGTTTTGTTTGAGATCGGATTTTACAACTTCAGCTTTCTCCTCAGCCGATACGATAAATGCGAATGAACGCTGATAAAATAAATATCCGCGTTTATCCTTTGTGTATCAGCGGTTTAAATCCTGTCACAGTATCAGTCCTGATGTACTGCAAGCCTTTGCTAGCTATAGTTAACGGTTAAGGCTCACAGTTAAAAGGAGGCAAGATGGAAAAACAATCAATCAACCCATCCCCAGCACTCGAAGAAATTCCCCCTGGCTGTCTCAACATCATGGGTTATATTGATGAGTCAGAAGTCAACGGTCCTGGTTGTCGTGCTGTAGTGTGGGTGCAAGGTTGTTTGCGCGAGTGTCCAGGCTGCTTTAATATTGAATCTTGGTCATTTGAGATTAACCAATTAATTTCTGTTGACAGCCTCGCCGAGAAAATCCTCAGTAATCCTCGCAACACAGGTGTAACATTTTCTGGCGGAGAACCTTTTTGGCAAGCACCCGCGCTGGCAAGTTTGGCGCGTCAGCTAAAAGCCGCAGGACTAAATGTGATGTCTTTTACAGGCTTCACTTTAGAGAAACTACAGTCAGAATCAGCACCAGCAGGGGCACAAGAGTTGTTAACACAGCTTGATATTCTGATAGATGGGGCTTTTGTCGAGTCAAAAGCAATTAATTCTCCTAACTCCCCAGTGTCTTCTACTAACCAGCGGGTGCATGTGCTTAATCCAGCCTTTCAAGACCAGATTACCTGGGCAAGCGACCAGATAGAAATTCATGTCCTCAAAGATGGTAGCCGCATCATCACTGGTTATCGCGGTAGTTGGGTAGAACAATCTTAAACGCCAATGAGTTTAGTGTCACACGAAAACGTAAAATAAACTCGTAGTAAGCGCTTCAGCGCTTATTTTAAGCACTAAAGTGCTTACTACGAGTTCCGAACACGAACTTTCAAGTTCCGAACACGAAATTCCGAGTTCCGAACACGAACTTTCAAGTTCCGAACACGAACTTTCAAGTTCCGAACACGAAATTCCGAGTTCCGAACACGAACTTTCAAGTTCCGAACACGAAATTCCGAGTTCCGAACATCAACTTTCGAGTTCCAAGCTCGAAGTTTCGAGTTCCAAGCTCGAAGTTTCGTGTTCCGAACTCGAAATTCCGAGTTCCGAACACGAAGCAATCGAACTTACAGTAAACAAATCTCGTCCGATGATTCTTGGGGCTGCTTTGCTCACTACTGCCCCAAGAGATTAGGAAGCACCACCGCTTCTTGCGATCCAGTGGAGCAGCTCGTTATCGAACAGGCGACTCTCTTCAAGTTGGGGCGTGTGACTGCTTTTATCGAACACTCTGACTGTCAGATCGCGGAAACTCGCACGATACGGCTCCCAAGCGGGGTATGGGGCAACCAGATAGTCGAAACGTCCCAACGCCAGCAATACGGGGATATCGAGATCGGCGAGTCCGTTGGCGATCTCGATGTCGCGAAACACCTCGCCGAAAATGTAGTCGAACATGTCCATGTTGACGTGAACATCTGACCACAGCGGTGTCGCGTCGAAAGTTGGGTCATACCAGCTTCTGGCTCCCTGTCGAATGCAGTAGGTGATGAACCGTTTTTCCGGCGCAGCGGCGATTTCATCATAGAGCAGTCGTAAATCGCTTTCGAGTTTTGCCTTACGTTCGGGACAGACCGCTTCTCGCCAATACTCCTCGGTCATTTTGGCGTGGGCAGCGCTATGGCTTGGACCAGTGGCGATTATAACGAGGTGCGTCACATGCTGCGGATACCTCTTGGCATACTCAAGTGCCATGTAACCGTGACCGGAGTGTCCAATGACCACGATTTCTGACAACGCCAGATGCTGCCGGATTAGCTCCACATCGGCTAAAATCACGTCGAGTGCATAGTCGGACTTCGTGACCTCACCGACAGGTTTGGAAAAGCCTCTGTGATCGACGAAGATTAACTTTAGCTCCCGCCGCAATTCGGCTGAGAAGGTTCTTGGATAATAAATTGAGCTACCGATTACGAGGGCTGGTTTACCGCTGCCCTCAATCGAATAACCCAGTTCAAAACTTCCGGAACGAATCGTTCCGCGCTCGACGAAGTAATCGGCGTTTCCGAGTTGGGACATATGCTATTGCAGTAAATCCAAGGAATGTTGTACGTACAAAAATTAAACTACCTATGGAAGATGGGTGGCTGCCTGGGTTCTCCCCTTGAGGAGATAAAGCTGGGAAACCAGTAGAGACGCTGTGTAAGACCAAATTAAGCACGGGTTTAATGAGGCAACGGCGAGTGAGACGGGAAGCCTACTGTGTACGCGAAGCGTCACTGTAGGTACTTCACCCACACCCCAAGCAACCGATAACTACTTGACAAATTTCCACTCTAATGTTTTGATTGGTGCTGTTTGAAGCGCCTCAGTCAGTTCGTCATTACTGCTAAATTGCACTTGATCGAGATAGCAAGCTTCGACTCTGACAGTAAATTCTTGCTCTTCAAAAGCCCAAGGTTGTACAGTGACAGTACCATCGCTGCGTTGCATAACATCGTAGCGCGTATTATTTAGATAAGAAGTAATTTCTAAAGCACGTTCGCCATCAGGTAATTGCTGTTTGCAGAGAATCAGTGACAAGCGCTCGCACCATAACAAAAAAGCGTAAGCTTCAGCGGCTTCATCTTTGGTAATATTTAATTCTTTGCGCCATTGCTCTTGATTTTTTAATTGCTCATCGAGAAAACTATCCAATTCTTTTGATTCACCGCGCTTACCTTCATTGAGCAAACTCATGTGCATAGAAATTAGCATCGCCACCCATCGTCCCCGATAGCGGGCATTTTGCGTATGCGATCGCAGCCTTTTGAGATAGGTTTTCTTTTCTAAAGTAAAATCTAGTGGAGCACCAGCTTCAGTCAGGTGATTACCTTCCCACTCTTTTTCCAAATCATCGTGATGGGAAATTGCAGCGATCGTCTCCAGCCAGCGTATCGGACGATCCTTAGCATTCCAGTGTCCCGCCAATTCAGCAGCAAGCATTGCATGGGCACGATGGTAAATAACTTCCCACCCCTTCTCATGTTGATTAACTATCATAAATCATCCTCATTAATCTAGAAATTTGTGTAAAATATCCAGGACTTACGCAAAAACCAAGATCGCTCCTCTTATTCCTCTGTGTCCTCCGCGCTCTCTGCGGTTCGTTATTTACTCCTAAAAGCGTAAATCCTAATTAATCAGCTTCCTTATCTTGCACTCATCAAGCGCAGAAAATCCATCCACCAAAAGCACGAAAAAAAACGCTCCTATGAATAGATTGACACCCAAAAATTCAATTATTATCCAACAGCGATTAACTCCCTACTTCTTTTTGCTACCCGCATTAATTATCTTAGGCTTAACCGTCTTTTATCCGGCACTGCAAGCGTTTTACCTCAGCTTTACCCGCTACGAATACGACATTACCCAGACACCACAATGGGTAGGTTTTGCTAACTTCCAGCGCTTATCCAAAGACCCAGTTTTTTGGCAAACTTTAATTAACACACTGATTTATCTTGTCGGTGTAGTGCCCATTTTAGTAATTGCCCCCTTAATTTTGGCAATTTTGGTAAATCAAAAACTACGGGGGATGAATTGGTTTCGAGCAGCTTACTACACACCAGTAGTAATTTCAATGGTAGTTGCAGGAATCGCCTTCAAATGGCTGTATGCCGAAAACGGCTTACTCAACCAATTACTCAAAGGCATTTTTCCCGAAGGAATTCCTTGGTTAACTAGCCCCAAATTTGCCCTTTATAGTGTAATGGTAGTCACCATCTGGAAAGGATTAGGCTATTACATGGTGATTTATTTAGCCGGCTTGCAATCAATTGGCGCCGATGTCTACGAAGCCGCAGCAATTGATGGTTCAGATGGAATTAGCAAACACTGGGATATTACCGTCCCCTTAATGAAACCTTATTTAGCATTAGTAGCAGTAATTTCTGCCATTTCTGCCACCAAAGTATTTGAAGAAGTCTACATCATGACTGAAGGCGGACCGCGTAACAGTTCCAAAACGATAGTTTATTATCTTTATGAACAAGCTTTCAATAACTTAGAAATTAGTTATGCTTGCACAATTGGACTAGTGTTATTTTTAATAATTTTGAGTTTATCGATAGTGCGACTATTAGTTAATGGTGCTAATTTTTAGAAAAAGTAAGCAGATACATCTTGATAACAGCAAAACTAGACCCTGTAGTAGGGGCAATTCATGAATTGCCCCTACACAGAATAAAGCGCAACCTCACATAGAATTGGTTTGAGAATTTTCCCACGGTTGTGGAACCGAATCTCTCTCGTTAAATCAATGCCCAATTAAAACCGCTTTTCATACTCCAACACAGCATTAATGCCACATGAGTAAGTAGCAAAGTTGTCTTCATCGTTACCACTTCCGGCAGAACAATTAGAGTTAGAGAATAAAGGTGCAGAACCACGCAGGCGCAAGTTATCATTTATTCGGTAGTTAACACCTAATTGTAAGGGGTCTTCGGCAGTCAAAATCTTGATACCAGAAACAGAAATTCTCGGCGTAATATCAACTCCTGCCTCAGCTCCCAATTCCAGGCTTGAAGATTTACTGACTGCTGAGATGGTTGGGAATAAACGGAATTCACTTAAGCCAAATGCATTGCCAATCTGGTTAAAAGTTCCCTGAAGGTTGAGAGCTGAACCTGCTAAGTTGGCAAGTGCCAGCGTACTGTCCCCACTTCCCAATGTATTGACAAAGCTACCACCAAGCAAAGCCACAATTTCTGTTTCGCTGCGTGCGGGACTACTTGTCAATTCTAGGTTTTGGTTAAGTTGGCTAGCCAAACCTTCAACACGCGCTTCAACTTGAATAGTTCTGATCGGTTCAAAGTTAGGAATAATTCCATCGCTATCGTTGGTTTCCGATGATACTGATGTGGTGGGAACCCGGTTCGGAACCGTATCTAGTACCTTGGCAAATAGCCTGACATTCAATTGCGGATCGAGTCCTCTGTCTGGGGTAAAAATTGCAGTTTGTTCGTAGCCACGGGCAAGATTGAACTGCGTAGTATACAAATTTACTCCGCCATTTCGTAAGGTAATAGTTCCATCAGGTAACAAATTACCCAAAGCGCCGTTGATGGTGAGGGTGCCAGTAGCCCCAAAACTGATAAGAGGTGGACGGGTAACTTTTACGTTTTTGGCTAACTCAATCTCTAGATTATTAAACCTGGTCGTTGTCGTAGCCGCGCCGTTAGTAGGATTGTTTTTGTTCTGTTTGAGGGCTTTGGTTTGGGGTGGAACGCCTACATTATTAGTTGTCGGGTTAGTGGCATTATTAGATTCTGCTAACAACACTTGACCATTTGTCAACTGTACTTTACCGCCAATTATTGGGCTAAGGGCAGCACCAGTAATATTTACATCGCCACTGACACCACCTTCATACAATCCTTTGAGATTTAACGCCAACTGGTCAAGAGTAACTCTTAAGGGATTGCTTATTTGTACTTGCCGATTCTCGGAAATGGGAATCTCTCCCGCAGCTGCTACTTTACCCCGGCTATAATTACCCTGGAGATTTTCTACTAAGATACTGTTAAAGTTAAACAGCACTCTGCCGTTGACATCTGTCAGTTGTCCCGGCAAAGCTTGAGCCGAAAAGACACCATTGTTAATACTAGCAATTCCATTCACAACTGGATCTTGTCTTGTCCCGCGCACCGTTAAGTCTATTTCTCCCTGACCATTTTCCAAGGCAACTTGGTTAGTAAACAGATTTAATAACGCCAATCCTTCATTTTTCACCTTTACATCTAGCTGAATTTCATTGCTATCTGGTGCTGCTGACGCAAAAGGAAACTGGTAGGGAATGCTACCACTGATGTTAACTGGTTCTGGACCAGAAACCGTAACTCTACTGCCAAAGTTCAGGCGTCCGTTAGCATAAGCAAAAGTTGCAGCTGCTGATTCTACTGGCTTTTGATTGAGAGTTCCGTCGGTGACTTGCAATTCCCCTCTAGCTTGCGGGTTCTTAATACTGCCTGCTAAAGCTGCTGAAGCGTCCAGATTACCTGTAAAACCAATCGGCAGTTTGACAAAATTATTCAGTACTCCTATAGGGAAATTACTGACTTGTAATTGACCGGATTGTTCTTCACTGCCTATGACACCTGTAAAAGCGATCAGTCTGTTTTGAGACTCCAGTCGTAAAGGTAACAATCTCAGAACGCCATTTTCCAAGCTACCTTCGGCAATTACTTTTTCGGCACTATAACAACGATCTATTTCTAAACATTGATTTTGTTGGTCTTTTGCACCCCAAACAAAGTTTTGACCGTTCAAATCAAAGTTTACAGCCAATCCTTTTGCCGTACCTGTTTCCACGGCAACTTCACCGTTAAAAGTGCCGGTTAAATCTGCCAATGCTGGCAAAGGAGAAGCATCCCGCTGCTGTTGATCTTGTTGTGCTAGGAGTGCATCAATTTCATTAAAGCGCAGAAGTTGCGTAAATAACGGCTGGTTTGGTAAACCTTGTGGGGTGGTAACTAAATCCGCAGCTTTGCCATAAGTTGGTGCTTGGGCACCGCGTTGGAAATCTTGGATTTCAAATAACTGTGCTACAAGCAAGACATCTTGGATATTACCTTGATTGATGTTTACTTTCGCTTGTAGTTGCGGAGTTTTGCCAGTTTGGTTAAAAGTGCCGCTGAAAGCGTAGCGACTGTTGCCTTTGGCGAATTCGCTATTGTTTAGTGTTGCTATACCGTTGTTGTAGTTGAACTGAGCAAAAAAGCGATCGCCTTTAATTCTGCCTACTTCTGGTTTATCAATATTAATATTACCCGTTGTCGCAAATGTTCGCTGATTAACCTCTAAATCTGCTGATATCAATCCAGCGATCGCACCTACACCCAAGCGAATATTCGGAGGTGGATTTAATTTCAATACTTGCAAGGGGAAATCTCTGACTTGCACTGCCAAATTATCTCCTTGACTGCGACCAATTGCCGATGCTTGCTGCCACTGCACTACAAAAGATTCAGGGCGATTATTTTCATTGAGGTTAAAAGCAATGCGATCGCGTGTTCCTGCTAGATTCAAATTTAAACCACGCCCTTGCACCGATTCAACTCTACCACTCAACACTGGCTCAAAAGCTAAATTATTTACCACCAAGTCGCGTAAATTGAGTTGCCCTTCGACATTTGGCAAAGGTAACTTTCCAGTGACTTGTCCGCTAAAATCAGCTTTTCCTGCCAAGGCTACTGCATTCGGCAGCTTTATAGGCAACTGTTGCAGATTGTAATTTTGTGCTTGTACATTCAGATTTAAATTAGTAATTTCCGGGATATTTGCTTTCGCGTTGACAAATATATCACCACTAACATTTAAATCGGGAGCTGTAGCTTTGACAATCGTCAGCTTTTGACCATTCCAGGCGATCGCAGCATTCAACGGTTTCTCAAGTCCGGGAATACCTTGAGATAACTGTACATCACCAGCGGCACGCACATCTGATAATTTGGGCGATGCCACCGTACCCGCTACTTGCAATTCACCGCCCAAATCCCCGCGTAACTGCTGATTAAACCGGTTTAATTCTACACCCGAAGCCGCCACTAAAGCTTCATAGCGACCATTGGCAAGTTGGATATTAGAAGCTGTAACTGTCCCACCTGCAACATTTACTCGCGCTTCACCGGTGGCTTGAATATTTTGCCGTTGGGATGCTTCCAAACTTCCCGCTACATTAAATTGACCGTTTAAATCACCTTGAAACTGCGGTGGTACTTTTGCCAAACGCTGCAAAGGTACGTTACTTGCTATAATTTCCGCCTGATAGCGATTATTCGCCAATTGAATATTTGAAGCTGTAACTGTACCCTTACCAAAATTCACCCTCGCTTGACCAGTGGCTTGAATATTTTGCCGTTGGGATGCTTCCAAACTTCCCGCCACATTAAATTGACCGTTTAAATCACCTTGAAACTGCGGTGGTACTGATGGCAAACGCTGCAAAGGCAGATTATTTGCTTGCACTTGTGCTTGATAGCGACCATTCGCCAATTGGATATTCGAGGCTGTAACTGTTCCCTTTCCTAAATTCACCCTTGCCCGACCAGTCGCTTGAATAGTTTCCGTTTGAAAGGAAGTAGCGCTGCCTGCTACATTAAATTGACCGTTTAAATTACCTTGAAGCTGTGGCGGTACTGATGGCAAACGCTGCAACGACACATTATTTGCTTGGACTTGCGCTTGATACACGCCATTAGCAAGTTGAATATTTGATGCCGTGACTGTGCCATTTTCCACATTTACCCGTGCCTGACCAGTTGCTTGGATAGTTTCCGGTGTAATTGATTCAGCGCTTCCTGCCACCTGAAACTGACCGTTTAACCTTCCGCGAAAATCCTTAGCTGCTGGTGATAATTCTTGCACTGCAACATCATTTGCCCGCACTTGTGCTTGATACACGCCCTCAGCCAGTCGGATATTTGCAGCCGTGACGGTACCGCCAGCAACGCCCAAACGCGCTTCGCCTGTGGCTTGGAGAGTTTTCAGGCTAAAATTATCTTTGTTGGCTGCGATTTGGAATTTACCCGCCAAAGGTGCTTGTAAAATAGGCGGAGTCTTTTTCAATACTCGTCCCAGTCGCACACCTGATGCGATTAATTGGGCGGAAACGTTTTGGTCTTGCAGCTTGATGTTAGAAATTCCCACAGTACCGCCACCAATTTGAACTCGTCCGTTATCCGAGTCAATTTTGGCAATTTGAAACGGACCTGTAGTGCCGGCTAATGTGAAACGACCTTTTAATTGTGCCCCAGCCAAAGAGACATTTTGCAGTTGTTGTTTGTTTACAAACGGTTCTAACTGCAAGCCTTGAGTTTGGGCTACAGCTTGCCAGCGTTGATTGGCAAAACTGCCAGATGCCTGTACTGTACCGCCAGGGAGACTAGCAACCACATTGCGGAGAGAGATGCTTTTATCTGGAGCGATCGCTATTTCACCGCTTGTCGGGTAGGTAGCCTGTGGTGCTTGAAAGTCTACCACAGTTTGCACATTACCACCACCGCCACTTAAATTAGCATTACCAGAGACAGTGCCGATTTGCACATTAGACGTATTGACATCATAAACTTTTGCCAATACATCTCCAGGTAGATTTTTGGCGCGAAAATTGACATTTATTTGGGGAACTTTACCAAGAGCGATCGTTCCACCACCAGTGACATCGCCGCCTAATTTTACCTTACCTTGAATATCTTTCAGGGTAATTAGGGAGGCAGCAGTCGAAAAATCAAATTTACTGCGGAAGCTATCTAAATCAACTTTGTCAATTTTGGCAGGTTTGGTGCTGACAACTGTACCTGAGAGAAATGGCTGTGAGATTCCGCCGCCTACCTGCAAGTCGGTTTTTACTTCTCCACTTACAGCTAAAGGCGATTTTACCTTAAGAGTTTCTAAAGCATTGGCTACACTTACAGGCTGCGATCGCGCTATCAACTTAAAGCCAGTTTTTGTATCGATGATGCCATTAGCTACCACTGGAATTTTACCGTAGCTAGTCGCCACATTATCAACCTTGATTTGCGTACCTTGGAAATTGAGATTTCCTTGGGAATTGACAAATGGTTGTGGCACTTTGGGAATCTGAAATCGCACTGCTTGTAAACTAGCGCTTCCTTGTAGTAAAGGTTGTTTTTTCCCGTTTAATTCAACTTGTAAATTTCCATTAGTTCGCCCCGCCTCTAATATCAGTGGTAATTTAATCAAACTGGTGATATCAGAAGCAAGAAAATCTTGCGCTTGAACTCGTAATTTAGCTTCTCCTATCCCTCCTCCCTCTACACGCACATCTCCCCCAAGGGCAATTGTACCCCCAGTACCCGGTAGCCCTTGCAAGTCAAACCTAATCAGTTTATTATTTTCCAGAAGTTGAGCCGAACCGTTAAGCTGTGAAAACGCCACAGTTCCAGGAGTGGGAGAGGGGGGGAGGGAAAGAGGGGGGGATGAGGAAGATGAGGGAGAAATTTGTCCTCCTTGTCCCCCTTGTCCCCCTTGTCCCCCTTGTCCCCCTTGTCCCCTTGTCCCCGTGTCCCCTTGTCCCCCTTGTCCCCCTTGTCCCCCTGCCTCTCGATACGGTACTAAAACCAATTGGGCGTTACTAAACCGAATTTTGTCCAAATCAGTCTTTATTGCGCCGCTTTTACCTGGCGGTGCGATGCTAGTAGTAATCCAGCGCCCTTGTCGATCCTGTTCTATATAAAGATCCGGATTGACTAAAGTGACATCTAGCTTTAATCTACGCTTTGTGAGTAACTGTAATATATCAAAACCTACATCCACGCCACCAATTGCCACTCGGTCGGGATCTGTAGGTGTTGCTGGAATTGCTGAAGATCCAAAGCTTACTTTAGTAAGAGAAAATCCTTTAACTTTCCCCAGTTTTACAGGACGGTTAAGTGAAGTTGTAAGGTTTTGTTCTGCCAGCGGTGCTAACTCTTTTTGGACAAAAATCGACAATCTCCAAGCACCGCCGATAAGTCCAAGCAATAAAAGTCCGCCTAAAGCAATACCACCGCGACTTAGCACTAGAAACCAAAGACGCTTATTAGCACGGGCATTAAAGTTAGAATCTTGATGGGGAGAGTTAGCCATTTGGTTTTACTATTTACTGCCAGATGTAGCTGGTACACAGAAGAAAGCTAACGGACACAGCATTGGACATGTCATTACCAGGATACGCCAAGTCAAGCAGTGATACAGGATAGATTAAGAGGGCGTATAAACGAGAATTAATGAGAAATAACGCTTAATAGCTTGATGTATGGCGATATTCGGACTGTCAAGAAAATCTTAATAATTTGGGCAATGGGCATTGGGCATTGGGCATTGGGCATTGGGCATTGGGCATTGGGCAACCTGCCCAAGAACAGCCCCCCCTGCCCAAGAACAGCCCCCCCTGCTTCCCCTGCTCCCCCTGCTCAAGAACAGCCCCCCCTGCTCAAGAACAGCCCCCTTGTCGTCCCCCTTTCCCCTTTCCCTACGGTATGGGGTATTTATCGCGCCATAATTTAATGAAGAGATTGAAGATAAAAGGACTGATGATTACACCCATGCGTGTTTTTGTGTTAATTTTTAATGCGCGAACAGAAAATGAGGGAATTCACTCGATTCGGGTAGGCGATCGCAATAAAATTCTCATGTTCGAGTCAGAAGACGACGCTACCCGCTATGCTCTGTTGCTAGAAGCTCAGGATTTCGCCTCACCCACAGTAGAAGCCGTAGATGCCGAGGAAATCAAAGAATTTTGTGAAAGTGCTAATTATGAGTGGGAAATCGTCCCGGAAAACGGCGAATTAGCCATTCCCCCAGAAACAAACGTACCAGAAACCGACTGGCAACCAGATGCCCCAAAACAAAACAATGATGAAGAATCCCAGCGTCGCAACCAAGCGCCAGAAGAACAACCAGAGTTTTCTGATTCCGAAATCGACAGGATTCGTCGAAAATTGGAAGGATTGTTGTAATTAGTCATTAGTCAATATCTAGATGACAAAAAACAACTGACAGTTAATAGTTAAAGGATAATTAACAGATGTAACGGATGTAGACAATGCAAAATTTGCAGGAGCGCGGGCATCTTTTAACTGAGCAGGTAAATCCTAATAGTCTAAACTTAGACCAGCTCAGTAGTTTGGAATTCGTAGAACTATTTAACAGCGAAGACCAAAAAGCTGTAGCTGCGGTTGAGAAAGCTAAAAATCAGCTAGCCGAAACGATTGAACGCGCCGCAGAACGTTTGCGCCACGGAGGACGCCTGTTTTATGTCGGTGCGGGGACGAGTGGTAGGTTAGGAGTTTTAGACGCCGCCGAGTGTCCCCCAACTTTTTGTACACCTCCAGAGTTAGTACAGGGGATAATTGCCGGTGGTGCAGGGGCACTAGTACGCAGTTCCGAAGATTTAGAAGACCGATCGCAAGATGGAGAAGCAGCGATCGCTCAACGCCAAATTACACAACTAGATGTAGTCATCGGGATTACCGCCGGTGGTACAACGCCTTTTGTTCATGGTGCGCTTTCCGCCGCCCGTCAGCGGGGAGCCACTACTATTTTTATCGCTTGTGTCCCTGAGGAGCAAGTTAAGATTAATGTCGATGTTGACATTCGCCTCTTAACTGGACCAGAGGTGCTAGCTGGTTCAACTCGCTTAAAAGCTGCAACAGCAACAAAGCTAGCTTTAAACATCATTTCTACAGGAGTGATGGTCAAGCTGGGCAAGGTTTACGGCAATCGCATGGTTGATGTAGCTGTGACAAATCAAAAGTTACGCGATCGCGCTTTGCGAATTTTGTCAGACCTTACAGGCTTAAGCCGTGAAGCCGCTAATTTGTTACTAGAACGCAGTGGCAAGTGGGTAAAATTAGCATTATTAATGCATTGGACTGGTTTGGAAAAAGAGGAGGGCGATAGACTCTTATCAGAACATCAAAGTAATCTCAGAGCAGCCATTGAAGCAACAAAGAAAAACGGAGAAATCTCCTGAAACCACGAACTATTAGCTAATAGCTAATCACTTTTTTTCCTCTTCTATATCAAGATGCTCTTAATTAGCCCACCTACGTGGGCTTTGTTCGTATAGCTCCAGGCTTCTAGCCTGCGGGTGAATATGGTATTACGTAATTTTACGTAAAACAAATATGAAGCCAAGAATTAGTTGTAAGTAAAACTGCCGTTGGCATTTATGAATTACCTCAGGATAATCATAAGTGCTAATCTCCCAGAAAGAACAATCAGACGAACGTTGTTTATCTTTTACTAAAGTTTTATGGAAATCATGCGCTTGGTTGTGACTGGTCATGTCGGGGCTGGCAAGTCAACTTTCATTCGTTCTATTAGTGAAATTGAAGTTGTAGATACAGATTGTCGAGCAACAGACCAAACAGCATTACTTAAGGAAAAAACTACCGTTGCCTTTGACTTTGGCAAACTGCAATTTTCTCCTGATATGGTGCTGCATCTTTACGGTACACCAGGTCACGAGCGATTCAATTTTCTCTGGCAAATATTAATTAACAAGGCGCACGCTTACATCTTGTTAGTATCAGCTAATCGACCAGAGGAATTTAGCTACGTTCGTCGAATTGCTGACTACATGAATCAAACGGTACAAATTCCCATGATTATTGGTTTAACTCATGTAGATTGCCCAGGAGCTTGGTCCCAAGAAAATATAGCGATCGCCCTCGGTTACGCTTCAAAGCAAACCCGACCACCAATTGTCACTGTCAACCCAAATCAAACTGCCTCCGTAGCTCAAGCAATAATAGCTTTAGTACAACAATATACGCAAAGTTCTTTACCTCAAGAAGTCACCGTTTAATCAATATTCGGAAAGTTTTGTCTTGAATTTTTCAATTATTTGCTTTATGGAGATTTTTGGCTATTGATACTGTTAAATAACAACAGAGTTTTAGCCAAACTAAATCAATAAATAGATATCAAATTATTGAAGTTAATATCGGAATTTTTCCAGCTTACCCAGTTAATACAACGTTGGGCTTATGCCTTCACTCGCAAAAACTGTTGCAAACTGAACAACTTAGCTTGTCTTTTTTGCCAACTTTACTTATTTTTATACAAAATCAAGTAGTTTATTAAGTGCGATCGCTCAGATATAACCGCACTTATCAAAATATTATTTTTTCTTTTCCACTCTTCATTTATAAACTTATATATAACAAACCATAACTCATCTTAAAATTAAACAGAATAATACAATATATCTAAAATTTTTAAATTCACTTCAAAATAAAAATCAGGATTTACACGGATTTGGTTCAGCTGGCAAAATCGTAATATGATACATGACTGTGTAGTGCATCTTTATCTTGAAATGAGGGCAAACCCACGTTTGTTAGTAAAATGTTGGCACCCGATGTAGCGTATGAGTGAAAGTAAATTCAGCGGTAGCTTACTTCTCTCAAGGCACAGTTAATGCTGCCTCTATTTCCCGCCGATATTCTCAATCTATACTTAGGAACGCTTTATATCATTACAATACAGAATAAATGGCTACTATCCGGATTAATTTGTTAGTATCCAGTGTATGAATGAAAAGATGCTATATAGCTAATTATGGTTTTTGAAAGGCTGACTTGTTAATCAAAGGAATAAAGCATGAGTCATCCGAAATTAATAGTACCGAATAACTTACTTGATGAATTTAAAAGTTGTACTCAACTACAATACAGTGGCAAATTAAATATTAAAAGTTCCAAGGGACATAAATGGGCTTTTTACTATCGGCTAGGACGGATAGTTTGGGCAACAGGGGGGACTCATCCGTTTCGCCGCTGGCGTAGACATATGGCTCAACATTGTCCGGAAATTGATGTAGAGAAAATGCGGTTGCGCGTTGAGGATATATCAATTGACTATTGGGGTTATCGCCTTTTGGAAGTCTTGCATGAAAAACAGAAAATTAAACGCGAGCAAATCAACGCTATTGTAGAAAATACAGTCACAGAATTGTTATTTGACCTTGCTCAACAAGCAAATTTTGCCTCTGTTAGTTGCGATCGCAACGCCGAAGTTATCTTGGAAGCACCAATGAGCTTCACAAATGCAGACATGTCTCTGAAGCTGATGCAAGAAACGTGGAAAAATTGGTCTGAAGCTGGTTTAGCGAGTTTTTCTCCTGACTTAGCACCAATTTTGCGAAGACCAGAGCAACTCCAGCAACAGGTAAGCCAATCTGTCTACAAAAACTTTGTGACTTTAATCAACGGCAAATATACTCTGCGAGATTTAGCAGTCAAAATGAAGCAGAGTGTACTCCCAGTCGCCCGTTCTTTACTTCCCTATATACTAAAAGGACTCATTGAACTGGTAGAAGCGCCTGATTTGCCCTTACCAGTCACCGAGGTTAAAAAGAGCTCTACTCCTCTACAACCAAAGACCCCAGCAGTTCCATTAATAGCCTGCGTAGATGATAGCCCTAAGGTCTGTCAAATGTTAGAACAGATTCTGATCCCAAACGGACTGAGGTGTATCAAAATTCAAGATCCCGTGCAAGCGCTACCAATTTTAATTGAGCATAAGCCGGACTTAATTTTTTTAGATTTAGTAATGCCCGTTGCCAGTGGTTATGAAATCTGCGCTCAGTTACGGCGAATTTCTGTCTTCGCTAACACACCCGTGATTATCTTAACAGGTAGTGATGGCTTGTTTGATAGAGTTCGTGCCAAAGTCGTAGGTTCTACAGACTTTATTACAAAACCAGTAGTCGCTGATAAGGTAATGACTGTGGTACGTAAGTATGTGCAGGCTCAATCGTCAGTAAAGAGCGGATCTGATTTGCAGGTTTGTCATTAAGGATTGATAGTTAATCTTCGATGATTTATCAAAGCGCTAATCATAAAGTCAGCCCTAAATATTAGGTTGGCGTTTAGAGATACCTATACCACAACATCTTTAAAACTTTTATCTGATATGACCTAAACTCAGGCTTCGCAACTTGGATTTTAAAGAATACAGATAAAAAGATTATGTATTTTAACTAAGTATTTTTTTTATTTTTAATGGCAAAATTGTGAAGCCTAAGTACTCTCACGCTCGCCAAATTTAAAAACGATGAATCAAAATTAGATAAAGTCAAAAACTTGCAAGTGTTTATAAATAC
>NZ_JBPAOH010000115.1:0-25584 GCF_050875635.1 Tolypothrix sp. VBCCA 56010 | reverse complement strand
ACTCCATTAATGAGTCTTTGAACTCCATTAATGAGTCTTTGAACTCCATTAATGAGTCTTTGAACTCCATTAATGAGTCTTTGAACTCCATTAATGAGTCTTTTATACTCATTAATGAGTCTTTTATACTCATTAATGAGTCTTTGATACTCATTCACGAGTATCAGAACTCCGTCTCTGAGTCTTAAGTTTGCGTAGGCGGACTTTGTTTATGTAGCCAAGCCACTGCGTTGGGCGGCTCTGCCGACTTTAAGCATGTGGCGCGACTTTAGTCGTCGGGCGGTGGTATTATATATCAGTATGGAAATTGCGCGATCGCGCTACAATGCCGTACATTAATGGTAGACTTGGCATATCTAGTGGTGGAAACATTCGCCGTCCTGAAACTTCACGCATCCGGTCAAATAGCTTGCAACCATTGCTATAGGGATATTCTTTCAACACTTCTAAACTCAGCCCAGCTTGCAACAATGCTGTAACTATTTCCCCAATGCCCCACTGAAACTCATGCACGCGGTAGGGATTGTGAAAATTATCGATACCTTTTTCATAGCCCCAAGGTGTCAAACCACCGCTAGACTCAGCCACATAGTCGCTGATACCATCTTCCCAAGTTAGAGGCTTTCCCTCAGAGAAATAAGTGAATTTGTGACTCCAATCTGTGTCAAACATCATCGCTACCGGGTGGAAGTCCACGACAACAAAGCGTCCACCCTGTTTGAGAATGTTTGAAATTCCTTTTGCCCAAAGGCTGATATTAGATATCCAACACACAGCCCCGTAAGAAGAGAATACAATATCGAACTGCTCGTTTTTCTTTGCTGACTCCTCCAGCCAATCAAAAATATCAGCCCGATGAAAGGTTGCGGGAATTCCAGATTCCTCCGAGAGTTTTTGGGCAAAAGTAATTGCTTCATCGCTAATATCTACCCCAGTAACTTTAGCACCAAGTTGCACCAGACTTAAAGTATCTTGCCCTGCGTTGCATTGCAGATGAACCAAAGACAAGTTTGCAATATTTCCCAAAAGTTCTTTTTCTTCTGGAAATAGTGTACAGCCACCTTCAAAGAAAAACTTTGCCTGATTACCCTTATGGCTATTGTGCGCTTTAGTTGCTTCATTCCAAGACAAGCGATTCTCTTCATGAAGTTCTTTTCTTAAAGGTGCGCTGCTCATTATCTTGTACTCTTTTAGGAATGATAAATAAATTAAAGTTCGTAGTAAGCGCTGAAGCGCTTACTACGAACTTTAAAATACTTTCAGTTTAATTGTATTTACGTAGCTTACTTCCTAGCAATCACCCATATCGCGTGAACAATCCCAGGAATATAGCCGAAAAGCGTCAAAACGATATTAATCCAAAAGTCTATACCAATACCAACTTGCAAAAAGACTCCCAGAGGTGGCAGAAATACAGCGCAAAGAATCCTAATTAAATCCATTTCAACCTCCTATTAATATTAAACCGAGCAGCCATGCTTGTTAATTTCTTCGCAACAGCTGAAACTTATTTCTACTTTTCAAGGTAACATCGCCTGCATCTTTCTAGATACGGTTTACCACACTCACGCATCCAGAAGAGCGATCGCATCCGTTTGAAGTTATTCTTAAGTTTGTTGAGGCGTAGACGCGCAGCGGCTTGTCGTCAGACATCGCTTTTCTTGGATGACTTACTTCAATTCTTCAATCGAGTTGAGTCGCTTGCCTTGAGTTTGAACTCGCACTGTCAGTTCATGTAAAGTAT
This sequence comes from Tolypothrix sp. VBCCA 56010, assembly GCF_050875635.1. Lineage (NCBI taxonomy): Bacteria > Bacillati > Cyanobacteriota > Cyanophyceae > Nostocales > Tolypothrichaceae > Tolypothrix > Tolypothrix sp. VBCCA 56010. Next base: position 23,840 of record NZ_JBPAOH010000115.1, on the reverse strand, counting down.
CGTCGTCCGAAGCGGTGCTGTAAGACGTAAGCTTTCAGTTCTTCATTGCTCATTGCGACAAAATTAGGTTTTATCATAAAAAGATGCTTTCAGATCCCCGACTTTTCCAAAAAGTTGGGGATCTCTCTCATATTACATTTGTGTTCCACAGTCGGTTTCATTCCCGCACCGATTAACCCCCGCTAATTTTGGCTTTGTAACCAAGCTTAATTAAAATATCCAGGATTTTCTGCTTGTGGTCGCCTTGAATTTCAATATCATTATCTTTAACTGTGCCACCTGTACCGCATTGGCTTTTCAACTGTTTCACCAAATCTGCTAAAGTTTCTGGTTTAACTTGAAACCCAGTAATTACGGTGACAGTTTTACCTTTGCGTCCAGCGCGGGTAGCTTGTACGCGGACGTTTTGTTGTTGCGGTGGTAGTTCTTGAGTTGGTCTTTCTACAGCGGAGTTATCATTACCAAATTCTTGATAGACAATACGTTTGTCAGAATTACCTTTTCCAGAAGCCATAATACATTAAGTAAAATTCAGCTTTATAGTTGTTTATAGTGATTGGGAATTGGGCATGGGGCAATGGGCATTGGGAATTGGTAATTGGTAATGGGTAATAATTCTTTTTCCAGTCCCCATGCCCCATGCCCCATGCCCCATGCCCCATGCCCAATGCCCAATTCCCAATTCCCAATCACCCAATCGCGATCGTATCTTATCTGCCTCAGACTTTTCTATAATTAAGTTCGTCCTGTCATCGAAATTTATCTGTGACTACCACTCCCCTAGCCTCTTCTCAATCAACTGCCCAAAGCCCTGATACTCAAGGACGTTTTGGACGCTTTGGTGGTAAATATGTCCCGGAAACGCTGATGCCTGCTTTAACTGAGTTAGAAGCAGCTTATCAGCAATACCGCAATGACGCTGGGTTTCAAGCTGAACTGCAACAACTCTTACGCGATTATGTGGGACGCGCTACACCTTTGTATTTCGCCGAACGCCTTACCGCTCATTATGCCCGACCAGATGGCACGGGAGCACAAATTTATTTAAAGCGTGAAGATTTAAATCACACTGGCGCTCATAAAATTAATAATGCTCTGGCTCAGGTTTTGTTGGCAAAGCGGATGGGCAAGCAGCGAATTATTGCCGAAACCGGTGCGGGACAACATGGAGTAGCTACAGCCACAGTTTGCGCTCGTTTTGGGCTGGAATGTGTGATTTACATGGGTGTTCACGATATGGAACGCCAAGCTTTAAATGTGTTTAGAATGCGGTTGATGGGAGCAGAGGTGCGTCCGGTAGAAGCTGGTACTGGAACTTTGAAGGATGCAACTTCTGAAGCAATTCGGGATTGGGTAACGAATGTCGAGACGACTCATTATATCCTTGGTTCGGTGGCAGGACCTCATCCTTACCCGATGATAGTACGCGATTTTCATGCGGTGATTGGGCAAGAAACCCGCGCTCAAGCGATGGAAAAATGGGGTGGTTTGCCAGATATTCTTCTGGCTTGCGTCGGTGGTGGTTCTAATGCGATGGGACTATTTCATGAGTTTGTCAAGGAATCTTCTGTGCGGTTAATTGGTGTGGAAGCAGCCGGTGAAGGTGTAAATACAGAAAAACACGCTGCAACCTTGACAAAAGGACAAATAGGTGTATTGCACGGAGCGATGAGCTATTTGTTGCAAGATGAAGATGGGCAAGTAATTGAAGCTCATTCGATTAGTGCGGGGTTAGATTATCCTGGTGTGGGTCCAGAACACAGCTATTTAAAGGATACTGCGCGTGCAGAATATTACAGCGTGACAGATGAAGAAGCTTTGACGGCGTTTCGGATGCTGTCGCAGTTGGAAGGAATTATACCAGCATTAGAAACGGCTCATGCGATCGCCTACTTGAATACTTTATGTCCGCAGTTAAATGGTAGCCCGAAAATTATCATTAACTGCTCCGGACGCGGTGACAAAGATGTGCAAACGGTAGCCAAATTCTTAGGGAATGGGTAATGGGGCATGGGGCATCGGGCATGGGGCATCGGGCATGGGGCATGGAAGGAATCCTCGGATCGTTCGCGCATTACGTTCTTGAACTTGTTTAATTCCCATTGCCCATTGCCCATTGCCCATTGCCCGTTGCCCATTGCCCAATTCCCTAAATTGTTAAATTTTTATTTTAATTTGCTTGTCGATCGCTCTGATTGTAATTAAATACTCTAACTAAGGCGATCGCAATGTGCAAATATTTCCTATATCCTGGAATGCTGAAAGGTATACGGGTATATCAGGAAACAAAAAAGCAGGGGATGCGTCTAAAAACTCTACATATTACTCAACTCTTCATGTTTCGACAAACTGCTTTTGGCATCGCTTTCAGTGCGCTTGTCCTAGCCAGTGGATTAACGAGCAGTCCTGTACCAGGTCACACGACGAAAAAAAACAGCGAGAATCAGCCGTTGTCGATTGGGTCTAGTCAAGTTGCATTGTCGCCCACTACAACTTTTAAAACCACTGCTCTAGAAAAATCAGTTTTTGACCAAATTAATCGCTATCGAGTTTCTAAGGGCTTGTCAAAACTGACTTTAAATGCAAAAATCACTCGCCAAGCAAGGATTCACAGTCAAAATATGGCTAATGGTAAAGTTCCGTTTAGTCACAAGGGATTTGAAAAGCGAGTCAATTCTATCCCGATTAAATACAAGAGTGCGGCAGAAAATGTAGCTTTTAACCAAGGCTATAGCGATCCAGCAAGCCAAGCTATGACTGGTTGGATCAACAGTCCCGGACATCTAAAAAACATTAAAGGCAAATACAATTTAACTGGGATTGGTGTTGCTGCTAACAGTGAAGGCGAAGTTTATCTGACGCAGATTTTTATTAGCAATAAATAGGGATTAGTTAGTGGGTAGTGGATAGTGGATAGTGGGGCATGGGGCATGGGGGAGGCAGTGCGTTGGACGGGTTCCCCGGCTTGAAGCACCTGCCGTCATGGGGCATGGGGCATGGGGCATGGGGCATGGGGCAAGCGTCCAAGTGGGCATTGATCGAAATTTGGCTTTATTCCCATTGTCCATTGCCCATTGCCCATTGCCCAACAACCATCAACCAACCACTAACTACTAACTATCGGGTAATATGAGGTATTAAACCGAACTGAATTCAATTCATGGAAGATTTTCAGGTTTGCGATCGCGACCTTAATGACGCTGCCTTATCCCAGTATTTACAATCGGAGGCGATCGCAGTCGATACCGAAACTATGGGATTATTGCCAGTGCGCGATCGCTTGTGTCTTGTCCAGTTATGCAATCATGAAGGTAAAGTTACCGCAATCCGCATTGCTAAAGGGCAAACCGACTCCCCAAACTTAAAAAAACTCCTGGAAGCGGCAAATATTGTTAAGATTTTTCACTTTGCTCGCTTCGATGTTGCCACCTTGCGTTATCATCTCGGCATTCAAGTTAATCCTGTATTTTGCACCAAAATTGCCAGTAAGTTAGCCCGTACTTACACCAATCGTCACGGACTCAAAGATGTAGTGCAAGAATTGGAACAAGTTGAACTCGATAAAAGCGCTCAAAGTTCCGACTGGGGAAACGCTGCTAATTTATCCGCATCTCAATTAAGTTACGCTGCTAATGATGTGCGCTACTTAATTAGCGTCCGACAAAAACTGATAGAAATGCTCACTAGAGAAGAACGTTGGCAAATCGCACAAGAATGCTTTCAGTGTTTACCAACTATAGTTTCCTTAGATTTGTTGCAATTTAAGGATGTATTTGAACATTGATAAGTTCGCTACACACAGTTAAGAGTCAAAAAGTCAAGCATTTCATAGTTTTTTAATTCTTGACTTTTGACTCTTGACTTTTGTACAGACGTTCCACTGGAACGTCTCTACCTAATTCTTGACTCTTAACTACACCTTTTTGTTTTGTGTTTCGGCGTGATTTTTCAAGCGCTCTACAACATTGTAGTCATCTGCGCCTGCGGGAGTCTTTGATTCTACAATACCCTCTGTTGGACCGCCGACAGCTTTCCATGCAGCAAGACCACCTTTGAGTGCTGAGACATGCTCAAATCCAGCAGAGCGCAGCGCTTGTGCGGCTTGGTTCGTTTCTTCGTCATTTGCGCCGTAAACGTAAATATCACGGCTTTTAGCCAAACTTGGCGTTGCGCGGTCTACCAATTCATCGATTGGCATTGGCATTGCGCCCATGATGTGACCATCATTATAGGTCATGCGATCGCGCACATCCAAAATTGTAAAAGCTGGTTCGCCCCATTCCAGACGCGACTTTAGTTGATGAACATCAGATTGGGGGTCAATTGGTGGCTGTGAAGGAATAACATCGCCTACTACATTATTGACAGCCTTCTTACCAGCTTGTCCTGCCTTATTCGCTGCATCTGCCACATTCTTCGCTGCTGATTCTGCCGTATTTTTAGCAGAATCTGCGACATCCTTCGCTGAAGAAGCGACATCCTTCGCTGCTGATTGTGCTGTATCCTTAGCAGATTCTGCTGTTTCCTTGGCTGAAGAAGCAACATCCTTGGCTGCTGATTGTGCTGTATCCTTAGCAGATTCTGCTGTATCTTTGGCAGATTCTGCCGCATTTTTCGCTGCTGATTCGATATTGTTTTCTGATTCCATACATCCCTCGCCGATTATGTTAATATCAGTAATCTACCAAACACTAAAAATTTACTCTCTCTTTCCTGGGTATGAAGCTTCTAAATATCCCCCTTCAGATAGACTTCATCACAAAGATAAATGTTTGCAAGCAATCAGCGTCAAACCCAACTTAATTAGCAATTATATAAATCTAATTTATATGACAATCTTTTTCTCAGACGACAAAATTAAATAGTGTATATTTTGTTTGACAAAAATCCAGTTATAGGCTTTCAACTTTCTCAAGCGAGCGTCAACAACAAAAATAATGGTTTCCTTAAAATAGAGTTAGCATCAAAAAAGAATTAATTTAAATAATTTAGCAAGGGTGTTATCTTTAAAAACTTATTATCGCAAATAATAACTTTCAGTGTTTTAACTGAAATTTGTGTCTACTCCAGCATCAGACAGAAACTTTGTATCGCCTCAAGTTAAATACCAACAGATTTAAAGATATCCTGAGATCATCCGATTTTTCTTGAATAGGCGAAACTTGGGAGAAGCATCAAGCTAATGTTGATAAAGTTTCCAACTATTACGAAGGCGCGGGTGAAGGTTACTTCAAGCGTTATGCTTGGCGGAATGTGTTCTGATTGTGCTTTAACCAGAAACGATTGCAGGTTAGTGATTAACCGCCAAAATGCCTTGGAGCGCGTCTACGGCAATATTCAGTATATATTTTTAAGTATAATTACACAATAGACGATATTTATGCACCGTTTTGCAGGGGTATGCACTTACGCCGATTCTTTGAAAGCTATCCGCTGACACACCAACTCAACCGCTAAGTGTATCGCTGCTTTCATCGAAGTAGCATCGGCAATTCCTTTACCCGCAATATCAAATGCTGTCCCATGATCTGGTGAAGTCCTAACAAAAGGAAGACCGATAGAAGTATTAACCGCTCTATCAAATGCCATCAATTTCACAGGAATTAAACCTTGGTCGTGGTAAAGTGCTAAATAAGCATCAGCAGGATTTTGGAAAGTAGCAGAATTTCCGTACCAAGCTTGACCAGGCTTCACCCACATTGTATCTGGCGGAACTGGACCATCTAACTGAAATAATGGGCGATTTTTACGCTCTTGTTCTAACCAGGGAATTAGCCAATCTTGTTCCTCATGTCCCAACTGTCCCTGTTCACCACTGTGGGGATTTAAACCAGCGATCGCTATTCTTCCTCTTTCTATCCCAAAGTCTTTTTCTAAGCATTCCACCAGCAAATCTAATTTCTTTGTCATTAACTGCGGTGTTAATACCTGGGATACTTGACTTAATGGAATATGTGTGGTAGCAAGTAAAGTGCGGAGTGTCCAATTAGTGTGAGGCGATCGCGCGACAAATAACATCCCAAAGCGGTCAACTCCAGATTTTTCTGCTAAAAGTTCAGTTTGCCCTGGATAATTATATCCTGCCGCCTTCCATGCAGATTTAGCGATTGGAGCAGTGACGATCGCATCGAATTTACCAGAAAGTGTGTGAGCGATCGCAGTTTCCATATAAGCAAAACTAGCCTTACCACTAGCTGCGTTACCAGTCCCGGTAATAATTTCACCTTGGGAAGGCACATCCAAAACTGATAATTCAGCCGGATTTGCGATCGTGTCCAAATTCTTAGTTAAATTTAACTTGGTATAAACTTGTGCCAATAAATCCCGGCTTCCGACCACCGTTACATCACACTTTTTCCTAACATCCGCATCTGCCAAAGCCTTCAAAACCACCTCTGGTCCAATCCCAGCCGGATCTCCCAACGTCACCACCAGACGCGGACGCAATTGTTTATGAGATGTTACCGTAACTTTTGAATACATATGATTTAAAATCCTACTAAAAAAGCGGGCATTGGGCATGGGGCATGGGGCATGGGGCAGGGGGGCTTTTAAAGAGCAGGGGGGCAGGGGAAGCAGGGGGAGAGGAATTACCAATGCCCAATGCCCATTGCCCATTGCCCCATGCCCTTCTGGTAGACTGAGTTTATATAAATTAACCATTCGTAGAGGAGAATTAGACCAATGAGCGAAATTGTGGCAGCAGCGCTATTACCCGTCGCTTTAATCTTCATAGGCTGGGGTTTGGGTGTATTGTTGCTGAAGATTCAGGGCGCAGAACCAGAATAATCGTTCTAGTGAGCCGATATTAAAAGGGGAGAGGCGACAAAAAAAGTCTCTCTCACCAGATCGGTTTGTTAAAAATATTGTAAACTTTTGTTTGCATATGCGAGTCTGATAAGATTCTATTAATAAAACTTTAAGATTTTTTACAAAGCCCCATGACATTATTAATCGTCGGTGCCACTGGCACCTTGGGAAGACAAGTGGCTCGTCGTGCTATCGATGAGGGCTATAAGGTACGCTGTCTTGTCCGGAGTGCTAAAAAAGCTGCATTTCTAAAAGAATGGGGCGCAGAACTCGTACCAGGAGACTTGTGTTATCCCCAAACACTGCCAGCTGCCCTTGAAGGTATAACCGCAGTTATTGATGCCTCAACATCTCGTCCTACCGACTCACTGAGTATCAAACAAGTAGACTGGGATGGCAAGGTAGCATTAATTCAAGCAGCTCAAGCTGCGGGTGTACAGCGTTTTATCTTCTTTTCCATTCTCGATGCCGACAAATATCCAAAAGTACCCTTGATGGAAATTAAGCGATGTACAGAACTCTTTTTGGCTGAGTCCGGCTTAAATTATACTATTTTGCAGCTCGCTGGCTTTATGCAAGGGTTAATCGGTCAATATGGAATTCCGATTTTGGAAGGACAACCGGTTTGGGTGACAGGTGAATCTTCCCCCATCGCTTACATGGACACTCAGGACATTGCTAAGTTTGCTATCCGCGCTTTGAGCGTTCCAGAAACAGAAAATCTTGCTTTTCCGGTGGTGGGTACTCGCGCTTGGAGTGCTCAGGAAATCATTAGCTTGTGCGAACGCTTGTCTGGAAAAGAAGCCAAAATAACCCGGATGCCGTTAAACTTACTGCGAGCAGTGCGGAGTATAACTCGGTTCTTTCAGTGGGGGTGGAATGTCGCTGACAGACTCGCGTTTACAGAAGTATTGGCAAGTGGTAAACCGCTAAATGCCTCAATGGATGAAGTATACAAAGTTTTTGGGTTAGACCAACAAGAAACCACCACCTTGGAAAGCTACCTACAAGAGTACTTCAGCCGAATTATGAAAAAACTTAAAGAAATAGACTACGAAAAAACTAAAGCCAAAAAGAAGAAGGAAAAAAGAAGCCCGTTTAAAAAAACTTCTAATTAGTTAAGAGTCAATGGGCAATGGGCAATGGCAATGGGCAATGGCAATGGGCAATGGGCAATGGGCAATGGGCAATGGGCAATGGGAAAAAGAAGCTAGACGTATTTCACTTGCCTACTTGGATCATGCCCCATGACGGCAGATGCAGATAGCGTTCGTGACCTCCAAGGGCGCACTGCCTCCCCGATGCCCGATGCCCGATGCCCGATGCCCGATGCCCGATGCCCGATGCCCGATGCCCCATTTTCCATGCCCAATGACGCCAGATGCTTCAAGTCGGCAGAGCCGACGGCAGATGCTCCACTTGGGGAAACCCCAAGACCGCACTGCCTCCCCAACGCACTGGCTCCCCAATGCCCAATGCCCCATGCCCAATTCCCAATTCCCAATTACCACATTGTCCAAAATGTGTAACGATTAACATAATATAAAGCATCGCAAGCAAGTTGGATATTTGAATGTGCCGAAAGCAGGCATTATTTACAACGACGTTAAACCGATAGCCAGTCGCGTTGCTATCGAACTGCAAAACAAGCTAACCGCTGCCGGTTGGGATGTTTGCGTGACATCGGGTATCGGTGGTATGCTGGGCTACTCTAACCCAGAGAGTCCTGTATGCCACACTCCAATTGAGGGACTGACACCCCCTGGTTTTGACTCAGAAATGAAGTTTGTCGTGGTGTTAGGGGGAGATGGGACTGTTTTGGCAGCCTCTCGCCAAGTTGCTCCCTGTGGCATTCCATTGCTAGCGGTGAATACCGGTCATATGGGGTTTTTGACCGAGGCTTACCTCAATCAATTGCCCCAAGCAATAGAACAGTTGATGGGGGGTGAATTTGAAATTGAAGAGCGGGTAATGCTTACCGTCAAAGTGTTTCGGGGAGAGTCGGTGTTGTGGGAAGCCCTCTGCTTGAATGAAATGGTGCTGCATCGAGAACCGCTAACCTCAATGTGCCATTTTGAAATTGTCATAGGAGGTCATGCGCCAGTAGATATTGCCGCAGATGGTGTGATTATTTCTACACCAACGGGTTCTACAGCTTATTCGTTGAGTGCTGGTGGACCGGTGGTAACTCCAGGCGTACCAGTGTTGCAATTAGTGCCGATTTGCCCTCATTCTCTCGCTTCTAGGGCATTGGTGTTTCCTGATAGTGAGCCAGTAAACATCTACCCAGTAAATATTCCTCGCCTAGTGATGGTGGTGGATGGTAACGGGGGGTGCTATGTTCTGCCAGAGGATCGGGTATATTTAGAGCGATCGCAATATACTGCTCGATTTATTCGCTTGCAACCACCAGAGTTTTTCCGCATTTTACGAGAAAAATTAGGTTGGGGTCTACCACACATCGCCAAACCAACCTCGGTAGAATTGCCTTAATTGGGCATGGGGCATGGGGCATTGGGCATTGCGAATTGGGCATTGGGGAGGCAGTGCGTTGGGGAGGCAGTGCGGTCTTGGGGTTTCCCCAAGTGGAGCATCTGCCGTCGGCGGAGCCGACTTGAAGCACCTGCCGTCATTGGGCATTGGGAATTGGTAATTGGTAATTATTTTTATTACCCATTCGCCATTTGCTATTCCCCATGCCCCATGCCCATTGCCCATTGCCCCATGCCCATTCCCCTGTAATTTTAAATAAGTTATTAAAATTGTTGCATCTGCGAGTTTAATCGCCGATACTTGAACGTGCGTTCAATATGGTAGACAAAGTGCCCAACTAGGATTGCTCTATCATCAAAAACACGTAAATTGCACTTTTACCTGATGTACAGACGTTCGACAGCACAGAAGATTGAATTTCAATATCATTACTCCACGCATTAATATGACGCTTGCTCACAAAGATTGTGTTTTGGTGATTGAAAGCGACGAGAATCTAGCAAATCAACTGACTTGCGATTTGCAGGAAGCTGGCTACGAACCAATTGTGGCACATGATGCAAACAGTGGTTTTCAATACTGCCGCGATCGCCAACCTGCTTTAATAGTTGTAGACCGAATGCTCACCGGAGAATCTGGACTCTCTTTGTGCAAAAATCTGAGAAATGCCGGAATGCGATCGTCCGTGCTAGTGTTAATGGCACGCGATACAATCGATGACCGTGTTGCTTGTCTAGAAGCCGGAGCCGATGATTACTTCCTCAAGCCTTATCGTTCAGAAGACTTTTTAAAGTTAATTCGTCTTTATTTAAAACCAGATGTTGATACCACAGAACAGTTACGGTTTGGCGATTTGATTTTAGATATAGCAACTCGTCGCGCTATACACAACGGGCGGGCTATTGACTTGACAATGAAAGAATTTGAACTCTTAAAGTATCTAATGGAACATCCCCGTGAAGTATTAACCCGCGAACAAATTCTCGAAAATGTTTGGGGTTACGATTTTATGGGCGAATCTAATGTCATCGAAGTGTATATTCGCTACCTCCGTCTAAAAATCGAAGAAGAAGGTCAAAAGCGCCTGATTCAAACGGTGCGCGGTGTAGGATACGTGTTACGGGAATCGTAAATAGTTGGGGGTTAGTGGTTAGTGGGAATTGGGCATGGGGGAGGCAGTGCGCTGCCTTACCAACGCACTGCCTCCCCAACGCACTGGCTCACCAACAACCAACAACTATCAACCATCAACTAACAACCAATTAAAATTTTATGAATCGTTGGCTAATTTTGCTACCAATGCTTTTAAGTGTTGCACTGTTCGGCTGTTCTGAACCAACACCAGCTAAACCCCCCAGCACTAGCCTTGATTCTCAATTATCAGCCTCAGCGCCTTCTGGTCAAACACTACCGATTTCTGGTGTTGCCATTGTTCCTAATGGCACAAAAATTAATTTGGAGGTAGCGCGGACACCAAAAGAACAAGAAATTGGGTTGATGTATCGCAAGGTTTTGCCTTCGGACAGGGGAATGCTGTTTCAGTTTCGTTCCGCGCAACCAGTCAGTTTTTGGATGAAGAATACTCTTATACCGTTAGATATGGTTTTTCTACGTCAGGGGGTAGTGCAATATATTGCCGCTAATGTACCTCCCTGTACTGCCGATCCTTGTCCTAGTTATGGTCCGAGGACATTAATCGACACGGTAATTGAACTGCGTTCTGGACGTGCCGCTGAATTAAGTTTAAAAGTGAGCGATCGTGTTAAAATTGAATTCCTCAACTCCGGTTCTTCCCGGAGATAGAGGTTTCAGCAAGCCTAAGTACGCTACGGAGAAAAATATCAATGTTTAAGTTTTAGTAAAAAAAGCATCACATGGTCTAGTAAAAAAATTACTTTTGACCTAATATTTTATAAACATGCTAATCATTACAAAACCAAGCTATTTCCAGGACAAGATAGCAATTTTAACATTTGATGGCAAAAAATATTCCTTTTGGCGTACGTATAAATAGTCGTTAATAAGAGAGTATAACTATGGAATCTTTCTTACTACAGGTGTAATTAATTAAAGCACTATAGTAAAAATGATTAAATAAATTTCATCCGATCTGAGCGTTAGTTGAAAATTAAGTAGACAATAAGCGCTAAAATTTATATTTACCGAATCCTTTTAACAGAAGGCTTTGTGAGAGGAACACCATCATAAACTGCGTTGGGGTGTTAATTAGGTAACAACACAGTCACAGATTAAATACTGTTTATAGGCTACAGAAAATCTGGAATTTATGTATGATAATACACTTGACGATAGGCAGGTGAGATACAAATGACACCATCAACATATCCTCGACTTATTCGTTTTTTACAAGACGATTTAGCAATTTCTACGGCTTCGCTAGCGGTTGCTCTTCGTCACCGAGAACAAGATCCAGGTCCTTTGCCAATGATTCTTTGGCAATATGGATTAATTACTCTCGAACAGTTAGAACAAATTTATGATTGGCTGGAGACGGCATAGTTATGAGTAGTTTATTCAGGAGAATCGACTTATGCCACATCAATGCCTTTTACAAAGGCTGATAGATAAGGAAATTAGCTGCACGGTTTTCTACTCATTTACATATAAATTAAAAGAGCGAGTTGGATGATTCAACTCGCTCTCTTGATTTAGTTATAAGTACAATTTTTGAATTTAAGAAGGAAAGATTGACACTTAACTCTTTACTCCTTAATTTTAATCAATCAGGAACGACAACTTTCTGAGAATTCTGATGATTGATTGACCAGCGGTGGTCAACTTCTTTAGAGGAAAACTGGCAAATTTCTTCTAGGTGTTTTTGTTGTGCCGCAGCTTTACGGAGTGTAATAATTAGCTGATTCACCTGATGCCGTAGTTCTGGGTTTTGACTGACTGCTGACATTGTTTGTCTTTCTAAAAGTTGCAGTATCAGTTCGTAGTGGATAGGTGAAGGCAGAGGAATTTGCTCCATAAAGTTAATCTAATATTTAATATTTGGAATTTTCTATTAGTCTGAGATTTTTCTTTGATAAACGAATTTGTACATAGCGAAGAACTATTTATTTAAAGCCGAGGTTTTGTAGGTGATGAAGATTTGGCAAACTTTGACGCGGCGCTCTACTTAACCATTGACAAATCGCCCTCTGTGTGCATTTACTCATGTAATTTTTTTTTTACAAAAGCTTGGGAAATAATTGAGCGATCGCTAATTCTATATCTGCTTGTTTTACCAAAGATTCTCCTATTAGTACCGCAGATGCACCAGATGACGCCACTAAATTTAGATCCTCTGGGTTATGTAATCCTGACTCGCTGACAACTAAAATATTTCGTTCTTGTAATTGGCTACCTCTTGCTGTTAGTAGTTGACAAGTAGTTTGTAAGTCAACAGAGAAATTTTCCAAGTTGCGATTATTAATTCCTATTAAGGATACATCATCTAAAGCTAACACGCGGTCAAGTTCGGCTAAAGTGTGGACTTCAATTAAAGCTGCCATTTTCAGGGATTTAGCAATTTTGATAAAGTATTGCAAATCTTGATCGCTAAGTATAGCCGCAATTAACAAGACCGCATCGGCACCTTTAACACGCGCTAAAAACATCTGGTAAGGATAGATGATAAAATCTTTACACAGTAAAGGCAAGTCTACGGTGGCGCGAATTTTGGCTAAGTTATCAAAGCTGCCTTGAAAGAACTTTACATCGGTGAGGACAGAAAGACAACTGGCGCCACCTCGCTGATATTGTTGGGCGATCGCTACTGCGTCAAAATCTTCTCTGAAAACTCCTTTGCTAGGAGAAGCTTTTTTAACTTCCGCAATCAACGCTGGCTTTGTTTTGCCTTGTCGCAAACCGGCGATAAAATCGCGGGTTGGGGGTGCATTGAGGGCTTGATGCTGCAATTCCCGCAAAGGCAACTTTTCCCGCATTTGCTCAACTTCTATCTCTTTTTGCCAGACAATTTCCTCCAAAATGTTGTTAGGTGCCGCATCAGGAATAGCGGCTTGATAGCGGACTACAGATACATCAATAGCTCGATTGGGATGAAGGCGACGGATTTGCATAATTTTGGGGAAGGGGGAATGGGCATGGGGCAATGGGCATGGGGCAATGGGCATGGGGCATGAAAAAGAGATTTGACTTATTCGTAATTCTCAATTTCCATTGCCCATTAAACAATTGCCCATTGCCCACTCCCTAAGAGGCGATCGCTCTTTTGTATGCTTCATCCAGCACTTCGGAAAGTGTGGGGTGAGCGTGAACTAAATGAGCGAGGGTTTGGACAGATTGGCGATTGGCGATCGCTGCTGACGCTTCGTGGATTAAATCACTGGCGTGCATTCCGAAAATGTGAACGCCCAAAACTTCGCCTGTGTCTTGACGATACACCACTTTTGCTATACCATCCGCTTCACCTTCTGCTAATGCTTTGGAATTACCTTTAAAGTAAGTCCGCGCTGTTGCGACTTCAAAACCAGACTCTTTACCTAAATCCTTGGCTGCGGTTTCCGTCATTCCTACATAGCTGATTTCTGGGTGGGTGAATGCTGCCGCCGGTATACTGCGATAGTCAACTTCACGGTGTTTGCCACAGATATTATCTACCGCTATGATACCTTGAGCCGAAGCTGCGTGTGCTAACATCATTTTGCCGTTGGCATCGCCAATTGCCCACAAATGCGGCACTACTTCACCTGCTGACAGTACAGCCATGCTGTCGTTGACGGGGATAAAGTTGCGCCGATCTACTTCTACACCCACAGATTCTAAACCAAGATTTTGTGTAGCGGGGATGCGTCCGGTGGCAACTAGACAAGCATCCACTTCAATGACATCGACATCTTCTTTGGTTTTGAAATCTGCTAACTCAATTACCACCGGTGAACCGGGAATCACTTTTTTGGCGTATATCCCCACTTTGGTTTCAATGTCGCGGGGAGTAATTAGCACCCTTTCTGCAAGTTTGGCGATGTCGCGGTCAAATCCTGGCATCAACTGGTCGAGGGCTTCAATCATGGTGATTTCACTGCCCAAAGCTGAGTATATATCAGAAAATTCCAAACCGATATAGCCACTGCCAATAATTGCTACCCAATCTGGTAGAGATTCTAACTTTACGCCTTGGTCGCTGGTAAAGACAGTTTTGCCGTCTACCTCAATACCTGGAGGTACGAAGGGAATCGAGCCGGGTGAAAGTATGATGTCTTTAGCTGTGATGGTTTTTTCACCATCTTCTGTAGTAACACTGACTTTTTGGCTTCCGGCTAATTTTCCCCAACCCCGGATGATATCAACTTTTAGGCGTTTGAGGCTGTTGGTTAAATCGCCTTGGATTTTGGATACGAGATTGTCAGCATGGTTGGCGATCGCTTGGCGATCGAACTCCACATTGCCGACTTGAATACCCAGCGATTTCAGGTGGTGGGCGTCTCTTAACTCTCGCACACGTCCAGAAGCCGCCAACAGCGCTTTAGACGGAATGCAGCCCCGGTTGACACAGGTTCCCCCCATATCGGCTGCTTCAATAATCGCTGTTTTCAGACCGCAGCTAACGGCGTGTAGGGCAGCGCCATGTCCGCCTACACCCGCGCCTATAATTACTAAATCGTAATCAAATCCCTGACTCACGTTAGTTTCCCCGTCGTGTGCTTTGTCTACTTATTCTCATCTTCACAAGCAATCAGCGCAACCCCCAGGATTTTTTGGTGTTGCTAAATCAAATTATCATTTACGCGCTTCTGGCGAAGATATTAATACTTCACTTCCGCAATCTAGTAGTATTACATATAACGTTCTAATTTATACATTTTTTTATAATTACTCGCAACGTGAGTATATCTACTTGCTCTGAGTGTTGTTCAAATCTTGCAAGCCAAGGATAGTAGATAAAGATACTTCTAGTTGTCTTATATAATCATCATCCAGATGACCAATAACTTTAGTAATTCTTGATTTATCAATGAAGGAGGATTTATTCGCAAAGTATTACAGAGTCTTGGTTTAACACGCCAACTCCAGCAGGAACAAATACATGAGATGGTAAAAGGGCACGTCGAATTTTTGAAGTAAAAGGTGCAATAATTGTATGGGGACTAACGGCATTAGCTCGGTCAATTTGTAAAATCACAACTGGTCTGATGCCTGCTTGCTCTGTGCCTACAACTGGATTTAAATCGCATAGAACCACATCCCCTCGTATAATTTCTACCACTGAATTTCTCCACGAGCCAAGCGATTCTCATAGTCTTCCAAGTTGGATAGGTAATCAGAAAAGTCAGACTCCACCGATTCTAAAAACTCTGTATCAAGCCATAAAGAAGAGTCTTTACTGCTATGTTTCCAAACCAGAAAGTCTATAAAATCACTGACTTCTTGAACCAGAGACTCTGGTAGTTGGCGGATTTTGCCAATGGTTTTGTCATGTACAGTCATAATGTGGTTTTATTTTTAGGATACTCTGTGCCAACACATCAAACGGACTGATAGGCTATGATTAGCTCAAGCAGATTGCCAAAGTCAATTATGTTGGAATCAGTGCAGTACGTCACTAATGAACATGGTGAGCGAGTTGGTGTACTATTAGACTTGGAAACGTATCATCAACTAATAAACCCATCCGCTGTCGATGCTGAGATATTAACTAATTTAAGCAAAGATGAACTACAAGTCTTGGCAGAAAGTATATTATCTTCAAAAGCTCAAGCACAATTAAACGATTTGCTAGCTGAGAATGCAGAAAATCAGCTATCTGCGGATGAAACTAATACTTTAGATCGGCTTTTGGCACAAATTGACCAACTAAACATTCTAAAAACCAGAGCTAGATATACTTTAAACCACCTTCAAGGGACATCGAAAGTGGCGTGAGTGTTTATATTTCTGTTGATTTACAACGACAGATTCGCAATCATTTTGCAGATTGTTGTGCTTATTGCCGTACTGCTGAATCTTTAACTGTCACAACTTTTGAGTTTGAGCATATCATTCCCCTGTCGGCTAAAGGGGAAACGATATTTGAAAATCTTTGCTTGGCTTGTCCATCTTGTAATCGCTATAAAGCATCTCGTCAAACAGCACTTGATCCAATTACTCAAGAGGAAGTTAAACTGTTTCATCCACATCAGCAATTGTGGACAGAGAATTTTGCTTGGAGTGAAGATGCTACACAAATTATAGGACTCACACCTGTTGGTCGAGCAACAATTTATGCTTTGAAAATGAACCGTCCGCAATTAACTCGCGTGCGTAAAATGTGGGTGAAGTTAGGGGAACATCCACCAAATATTTAAACTTATGTGTTAGCTACTGAAACTTATCTCTTTCAAAGCATCAACCCTTACCGTTGCTGTTGAAATCTTCTACTATTGGGGAATCTAAGGGTGAAGCAGCTACTATTCTTAGGTTAAGGTCAACTATTATTTTGAGGAAAATGATGAGTGACGTAGAAAATTACATTGCAAAACGCAAGCATATTGACCCGGAGTTTGCCGAAAATTTTGAATCTGGATATATCAGCTTTAAAATTGGAGTACTGTTGGCAGAAGCAAGAATTGCAGCAGGAATGACACAAGAAGAATTAGCACGTCGGTTAAATTTAGATAAATCCACAATTATCAGTCTTGAAAATAATGCCGAAGATGTAGGGATTTCGACCTTAGAAAAATATGCAAAAGCTTTAGGAAAAAAACTTTTTGTAGAGCTTAAATAAACGTGAGTTCGACGAATAAAATATGACCCCTCTCCAAACCTCTCCCCGAAGCGGGGAGAGGCTTTGAAACTTTCGAGGATTTTGCAAGAAATATTAATCGCAGTCAAAGCCAGAGAAAAGAAATCATTGGGGTAGTCGCTTTTTGCCATCGATGACGAAGGGTGGTAAGTCGAAGAAGTCACCAGGGCAAATGAGTTTACCTTGGGATAAGCAAAAAGTGACAGAAAGCACGGAGGTGCAAGAAGTAGCAGAAAAATTTATCCGCGCTAATGGCTTTAACCCGGCAGTGCCAGGTATCGAATTTGTGGAATGCTGATTACTTCGTGGAAAAGGAGGCTGTAATAAATCTTTATAAAATTCTGGAACGCTTAAATGTTACAGTTTACAAGTCTCGATGCGAGAGAAGAGAACCCCATAACCCGCAACCCTGTCCAACCAAAAAAGACACTGCCTGCGAAAAGGGAGGTGTCCTACAGGTGCTGAGGTGCTAAAAGTTACATCATTGTAATCAATCCAGTTATTATCCACTTTCCAAAAGACGCGATCGCCAAACTTATTCCAAGCTTCTTCATAATACTTGCCGTCAGCCTTCCCGCCACAGCTCAAGTAAATTTCCTTTTGAACGCTGAAGCCAAAACGCCCATTGCTATATTTTACCCACAGTCGGTCAATCGTGCGTAGGTCTGTACAGGGAAAGTTTAATAGTTCGTCTGGCTTAAAGTAGTCATTTTCCTTTTTCCCTACAGCCTGAATCATCACCAAGAAAGTTTCATATGGCTTAAAGTAGTCATTTTCCTTTTTCCCTACAGCCTGAAGCATCACCAGGTAAGTTTCATAGTCAGCTTCTTTCCAATTGCCTGCCTTCAATAAATCGCGCAGCTTCTTGTAGTCTACACCCTTTTCTGAAGGCAGTTCATCTTCTGACCTCTCCCCTAACCCCTCCCCTGCAAGGGGAGGGGAATTATTATCTTTCCCCCCTTCCCTCGTAGGGAAGGGGGGTGGGGGGGTTAGGTCTCCAAATCGTGCTTGAATAGGTGCAACATCCTCATTTCTAAGTTTAAGAATTTGCTGTAATCGCTTCAACTCCTCACGAGTCTCATCACTTAGAATAGCTTCCTCTTCTAATGCCTCAGTTAGAGCTTGTTCATATTCCTGCAAGCTTTCCTGAAACTCACGGAATGGTTTAAGAACTTCCTCTTTTATCGCTGCTGCGACTTCAGGTGTTAACCCAAATTCCCTTTGCTTGCGATTAAGAATATTACGTCCCACAACCGAGAAGCTACCATCTTTCCGGACACATTGCTCAACTTCTTTACGATATTGTAATTCTGGGCTTACAGGAACATTTGCCAGATGTATTTTATAACCTTCCCTAACAGCATAAATTTCCGGTTTCATCGCAGGTTTTGCTTCCTGCACCTTACGCTTGGCATATTCATGTAGTTCATCTACTGTAATTACACCATCGCTGTTAGTATCAGCGGCTCCTTTTTCAATTCCCTCTACCAAATAGCGGGTGTAAACTCCTCCTCCCGCATCTTCAAACGAGACTTGTGCAGCTGTTGAAGAGGTTAACACCGCTCTGCCTTCACCACCTAATTGAGCAGCGATTTCATTGTTAATACTGACAACAACAGCTTCTTTTGCACTCATACCTTCAGCAAAAGCACCACTAAAGCAGCAGTCAAGAATTAACACCTGTCGCTTTGACTTGCTGCGACTCATGTAACGTTCATGAATAAACTTGGCTTCTACTGCTGTTCCAATTGTCAATACTCCTTGAGAATTAATTTGCGTGGTGTGGCTGACAAAGAACAAATCTCCGTCTTCATGTTTGTAACCGTGTCCAGAAAAATAGAGCAGCACAATGTCATCTTTTTGAGCTTTGTGCAAAAATAATTGCTCAATATGCGATCGCATAACATCTGAGTTAGGATTAGTTAACAAGTTTGCTTCATCAAACCCGCCTATCTTTGAATTTAGTAAAACGCGCTGCATTGCTTCGATGTCTTTCGCGACACCAGGTAGCGGCTTTAACTGATTATGCTGATATTCACTTACACCAATTAGCAATGCATATTTCGCCATTTTGCTTGCTTAATTTTTAATATATTAATTTGCAATACAGCGGTTCCCATTCATATACGCTACAGAATTATATCGCAAGGTGTAGGGGCACGGCACTGCCGTGCCCCTACGGGTGTACCTCACGCAAACGATAACCGCTATATTACAGTTTACAAGTCTCAATGCGAGAGACGATAGAAGTGAAAAAAAGCACCAACCACTCCCCAGCACCCCAAAAGGGTAAATGTCCCTCTGGTGCAGAGGCATCAAAATTAATATTATTTAGAGAATCAATCCAGTTATTATCTACTTTCCAACCGACGCGATCGCCCAACAATTCCCAGGCTTCTTCATAATACTCGCCGTCATCCTTACCGCCGAGGCTGATGTAAATTTGCTTCTGAACAGTGAAGCCAAAGCGTCCATCGCTATATTTTACCCACAGGCGATCAATCGTGCGTAAATCTGTACAGGGAAAGTTTAATAGATCGTCTCGCTCAAAGTAATCATTTTCCTTTTTCCCTACAGCCTGAATCATCACCAAGTAAGTTTCATAGTCAGCTTCTTTCCAATTGCCTGCTTTCAATAAGTCGCGCAACTTACTGTAGTCTATACCTTTTTCTGAACTCAAGTCATCTTCATCGGATACAGTTTGTTGAGGTTCGGGTGTCAAAGTTGGCTGCTGGGGAGTGTCGATTGTCGAGATTGGCTGTTCGGGAATTAAGCGATCGTGTATCGGTGCAACATCTTCATCTCTAAGTTTGAGACTTTGCTGATATCGCTTCAAAATTTCCCATGCACCATCACTGAGAACAGGTTCATCTTTCAATGCCTCAGTTAGAGTTTCTTCATATTCTTGCAAACTCTGCTGAAACTCACGGATTGGTTGGAGAACTTCCTCTTCTATCTTTGCTGCTTTTTCTGAATCTAATTTAAAATCTGTTTGCTTACGATCTAAATGCTTGCGTCCTAAATTCGAGAAACTATTATTTTCAACTGAGAACGCACCATTTTTCACACATTCTTCAACTTCTTTACGATATCCTAATTCTGAGCTAAGGGGTGCATTCGCCAGACGTATTTTATAACCTTCCCTAACAGCATAAATTTCCGGTTTCATCGCAGGTTTTGATTCTTGCGCTTTACGCTTGGCATATTCATGCAGTTCATCTATTGTAATTACACCATCGTTGTCACTATCAGCTGCTCCTTTTTCAATTCCCTCAACTAAATAGCGGGTGTAAACTCCCCCCCCCGCATCTTCAAACGAAACTTGTGCAGCTGTTGAAGAGGTTAACACAGCTCTGCCTTCACCACCTAATTGAGCTTCGATTTCATTCTTAATACTGACAACAACAGCTTCTTTTGCACTCATACCTTCAGCAAAAGCACCGCTAAAGCAGCAGTCAAGAATTAACACTTGTCGTTTTGACTTGCTGCGACCCATGTAACGTTCATGAATAAATTTAGCATCTACAGCTGTTCCAATCCTCAATCCCCCCTGAGGGTTGATTTGTGTGTTGTGACTAACAAAGAACAGATTCCCATCTTCATCTCTATAGCCATGTCCAGAAAAATAGAGTAGCACAATGTCATCTGTTTGACATTTTTCCATAAATAACTGCTCAATCTCTGATCGCATGGCGTCTGAGTCAGGATTAGGCAACAATTTTACTTCATCAAACCCGCCTGTCTTTGAATCCTGCAAAACACGCTGCATTGCTTCGATGTCTTTAACAACACCGGGTAACGGCTTTAAGGGCTTAGACTGATACTCACTAATTCCAATCAGCAATGCATATTTCGCCATTTTGCTTGCCTAATTTTTAATATATAAATCTTTTATACAGTATAAAGGTGTAGGGTGCGCTATAGCTAATGCCGTAACGCACCCTACAAACTACAAACTTTGATTTGATAAAAGCAGCTTTCTCAAAAACTCAGCTTTTTCCAAACTAAGGCGATAAATTTCCGGTTCTGGCTTACCAACAATATGTCCTTGAATATAGTTTACACCTAGCTCTTTGAGTCTCTGCAAGCTTATGGGACTAGCCTCATCCACACCTTCGACAATTACATTTGATGGGTTCAAATTATTTGCTCCTACAAGTTCGTGAACAAAGCGAATAATAATATCACATGGTTGATGATGCAGAATCTCTCGGTCAATTTTCACATGACATGGATTCAATCCGGCTAAACGAGAGACTGAAGAATAGCCGACTCCAAAATCATCAATGGCAAATTTAATCTGAAATTTGCGTACATATTCTAACAGTCTATTTTTGAAAATTTTCAAAGGATACTTGAGGCGAACACCATCTTTATAATGTGGAAAATCGGCTTTTTCAGAAACTTCTAATATAAGATTTCTTGGGGAAATAACTTTATCTTTGATAATATGACGTACTGTTTCAAAGTATGCTGTCTGCATCAACGATTCTGGATAAACATTAACTGATAGTGGGACAATTTCATGGGAACGATTTTGTTTTGCTTTTTGTCTAGCCTCTAGATAAGTTTTCGTGGCAACTATCAGAAAATATCGGTCAAGTTCAACCATGAAATCATGCCGCCACAACTCAGCGGCTGCAAATAAATCTGAAGGTGCGGTTAAGCTATCTGGATTTCTTGCTAAGGCTTCCCAACCGCTAATAAATAAGTCTTCTGAATCTAAATGCAGTACTGGTTCAAAGAATACAATCATTCGTTGCAGACGTTCGCAGAATAATTGAAATCTTTTTTGATGTAAAGATGCAGAAACAAAGCCAAAATCTATCTTTAAATCATCAATAATAGTAGCTTCGACTAATGCAGGGTGAAGTGGTATTTTCTGACAAGCTTGATAAAAACTTGATAAAATTCTGCCGAATGCATCTTCTAAAAGATATGAATCTTGTTTGAAACCGCAAACAACTATAACTTCAGTTTTTTGTGATGATTGCAGTGGTATTAGAACAAGAGCTTTAACAATACCTTTTTTAGTTTCATAGATTTTATAACTTCCATGATGACCGGGATGAAATACTGATTTATCCGAAAGAATCGGCAAAATTATTGATTTGAAAGTTTCAATATCAGTATCTGGTTCTATATCTTCAGCTAAATTGCTTTGTGCTTTAACAAGCCAGTTTTCTTGACCGCGATCGCCTAATACAAAAACCAAATCTGCGTCAGATGAATCTTGAATTATTTCTAAGATGCAATTTGCTACATCATTAGTTGAACTATTATATACAAAGTCTGTCAGCCGTGTTATTAAACTATTTATAAAAAATTCATATGGTTCTAAAAAGTTATGCAAATAAGAAGTTTGGGAATCTAGAATTACGTCGGACATGCTTTTTTACAATATTATATTTGGGATGACATCAATTATTGTCATTCCTACATGATTGATGTTAGTGATAATTTTAACAATTTAGTAGAGAAAACAAGTAGTAATAATACATACGGGAAAGCCGAACACTAAAATGTTCGGCTGACTTGAAGCGCCCGCAAAGAAGCGATCGCATAAAAATTTGGCGCTTTCATATATAAGCGCGTTCACAAAGTGACTCTGTAAGAGTATCGCCCAGGATAAACGCAAGTTATATGGGCGTGCGATCGCGCTAAGATTGAGACTATAACAATGCCTAAATGTTCAACAGGTCAAGTGCCATTTCCAAGTGCATCTTAGCTTTGTGCAAATTAAGCAATGGTTCTTGGTCATAGCGATGGGGATACTCTAAACGCTTGCCTTGCATCGTTGCTTTAATTAGTGCAGCTTGCTGATCTGTAGGTTGTCCCATCTGATCCAACGCTTGTCCTAAGTCTTGATAACCTTTAAAGGTCATTCACTCTAGATAAATCCTTTTGACTAATTCCTTAAATAGTAGCTTTGCAGCCTTGGCGGATATGCGCGATCGCACCAATCTCACCGGACGACCAGCGGCTTTTTCTGCGTCCAATTGAGCGCCGAGTATTTCCCCAATCTCATTATATTGGCGGCAGCGCTTAACCTCGATGCGGGTGAAAACCCATTGCCAGAACGCGATACGGCACAAGTCAGAACCACCGACAATTTTAATTTTACTTTTGTCACCGCTTGCTTCTAGGGACGGTGCAAGCCCTAAAGACTTTTGAAAACGGCGTAGCCAGAGGTAGCGTTTAGTTGGCTTTCCAGACTTTCTGCCTTTTCTAATTTTCACTTCTGGCTTACCGTCAGCGCCAAAGTAATGAAGTCGCGAATCTGGACAAAGCGCCTGGGGGAGTCGAAGTAATCGAAGTAATAACAGGCGAGTGCCAAAGCATCGGCATCATCATCTTTATCCGGTAAACTTAAATGTGCAGATCGGTAATTCCTCAATTCTTTGATGGAAGTTCCGGATCGTCTTTGATTACAGAGGAGTGAAGTTGACCGTAAACAAAAGCTTTTAACCCTTCCGCAACAATTTGCGGATCGTCTCCTTCTTCAACTGTGGCAGTTGCTTCAAAGGTCTGAGATTGGTAGTTCCCCAGGTTTTTAACCGGCTTGTAAGTGATGGTTTCGATTGGAATGGTGGTGATAGATATGTCTGAGTTGTTCAACAGCGCGATCGCACACTCTGCACACACTCAAGCGCTTACGCACTAAAATTATCCAAAATGGCGTCGCAAGGGGAACTACCTCTAGCCAGTCAAAAAGAGAAACTAGTGGGGGAACTGTTAAGCAGCTGATCAAACAGACTCGTGAGGAGTTAGAAGAGACGGAAGTCAAACT
>NZ_JBPAOH010000114.1:0-25995 GCF_050875635.1 Tolypothrix sp. VBCCA 56010 | reverse complement strand
CAACGCCAAGGGCGAACGCCAACGCGAACGCGTTTTGTTTGTTGGTCGCTATCCATCCCCACCGTGCAGACGGATGGGGAATTCCGCGACATTTAAGTTAAAACAGTCGAAGATTTATATGAGATAATGGTGGCAAGTTCGCCTCAAGTTAAATTTGGCATTGCTTTTTGTGAAGCATCTCAATCATGCTTGATTAGATTAGCGGGTAACGATCGCCATCTTCAACAAATAGCAAATATCAACGCACAAGCGCGATCGCTGCCGGACACAGTTTCGTAATTTTACTGAAACAAGCGTATCCAATTAACTTCTTAAACGCAATCAAGCAGTGTCCGGAAGTCTGCAATATATATTGTGCGACAGCAAATCTCGTAGAAGTGATTGTCGCACAAACAGAACAGGGACGCGGGATTTTAGGTGTTGTCGATGGATTTTCCCCCAGAGGAGTAGAAAATGCCGATGAAGTCAAAGCGCGTCAGGATTTCCTACGTCAAATTGGTTACAAATTGTAATATAATCTGTAGAGACGTTCCATTGTCACGTCTGTAGAGACGTTCCATTGTCACGTCTCTACCAAGGTGACGGTTTTTTATTATTGTGAGAAAGTTAAATTTTGCGACTTTATTTTAAATAATTCTGTTCATATGCTAACCTAAGACAACTTATGAGCTTTTCTCTGCGCTCTCTGAGCCTCTGCGGTTAGTTTAATAAAATAGAATTACTCAAAGCTAATTGAAAAATGAAAGCCGACTTGATATTTTAATAAGATAATCTCATAAAAATCGCAGAAATCACGCATGGACTGGATTACCCTACTGCGATCGCTACAGTCAGATTTTATCAAAAGGTTGTCATCCGGTTGTTTGCTGCATTGTCAAACCGAAGGTCAATATAGTGAATTGACAATAATTTCTGGAGAAAGATTAAAATCATTACGAGATTTCTGCTGGTTAATGGCAGAAAAATATAAACGTACCTCACCAGTTAGAGATGTTTTTATCAACAATCTGAAAGGAAAACTGGGTGAAGAAGTAGTCAAAGAACGTTTAGCCGATTTTATCACCGAAGTAGATTATGAAAAACGATTCGGTGGTGATGGTAACATTGATTTTACCTTGAGTTGCGATCGCGCGATCGGTATCGAAGTAAAATCGCGTCACGGCAGCATTGAGAGAGTTAGATGGTCAGTTAGTTCCGAAGAAGTTGAAAAAAATGCCGTTGTCATCTGTATTTTGATTCAAGAAGAAGTCAACGAAGCGCAACCTGAATATCACCTTTTTGTCGCTGGGTTTCTTCCCACTCAGATGATTAAGCTGAAAACTGGTAGAATTTCATTTGGGATAGAGCAATTGTTATATGGTGGTGGGTTATATTGCTATTTAGAACAGTTGCAATCTGGTGAAAATTATCATTTCTCTAAGCAGCAAAAAAATCAGTTTCGACATTATATATATAGTGAAGATTTAACTCAACTTCACGTCAAACAGGGTGATGAATGCTTTAAAAAAAGAGAATACGAAGCGGCTATTAATAATTATAACGCAGTTTTGCAACTTAATCCTCATGATGCTGAAATTTATTATAAACGTGGTTTAGCTCGTTATTATTTAGTCGATGACGAGAAAGCGATCGCAGATTACAATCAAGCAATAAAAATTAATCCTAAATATGCCAAAGCTTACCATAAACTTGGTTTGGCTCGTTATGAATTAGGAGATTACGAACAAGCAATTGAAGATTACACGCAAGCAATTGAAATTAACCCTTATGATGCAGTTGCTTATAGAAATCGTGCCGATGCTCGTTTTCATATAGGAGATAATCAGGGAGCGATTGAGGATTATAATCAAGCAATTAAGATTAATCCTGATTATGTTGATAGTAATGCTCGTTCTGAATTAGAAGATTATGAGCAAGCAATTAAAATTAATCCTGATGATGCGGATGCTTATTATAACCGGGGAAATGCTCGTTTTGATTTAGGCGATCGCGCCGGAGCAATTGAAGATTATACGCAAGCAATTAAGATTAATTACAATTATGGCGATGCTTATTACAACCGTGGTAATGCTCGTTCTGATTTAGGAGATAAGCTGTTAGCAATTGAGGATTTTCAGAAAGCGACAGATTTATATTGGAAAGAAGGAAAGTTAGCAGAACACAAAGATGCGCGGGAGAGAATTTTAGAATTAGAAATAGAGGAATCTTTGGATATTTTAAACTTTTAGTTATGTAATATACGTGCATTAGTGAATCAAGATTTGGAATTGATTCAAAGTGCCTTCAATTATGTGGATCGACACGCCCAATTTTTATTTATAGTAGCTTTGGTCTAATCATTTCGGCTTCTGTCCCGCAGTAGTAATATTGCTTGTGACGTAAATCAGCGATATAAAAACCAAGCTTGCCGCCATTGATACGAAATAGCTCCACCGTTACTTGTTGCTTGGTAATTCCGTACAACTTTTCAATGTCGTTAATGTCATCAACTTGTCGATAAGTAACAAAGGGTTTTAAGGCTTTAAATAACCACCCTTGCGGCTTCTTCTCTATGATACGAATGTGGTCGGGATGAATAATACTTGTATCAGACATTGTGCTACCATTTTTATTAAGAAAGCCCCAAGCCTAACTTGGGGTGCAAGAATAAACCGGATTACGAGTCAGATTCTGACTCGTTTTCCTCGTCGGCTTGGGTTGAAGGTTCGCCAGTTATCTCCTCACTCCTTGTCTGCTTGAAAAACTTTACGACAAAGGCAAGAGCGATCGCCTTTGTGGAATGGTTAAAACGTCTATTCAATTTATGATGAAATCTGCATAAATGAGCAAAATAAACAGAGGCAGAGCCTCTAAAAAGGCATTCCCAGGCTGGAGCCTGGGAACGATAAAAAACTTAATATCCGCCTTCTTCTTCGTATTCTGGCTGTCTTTCTTTAACTTTCTTGGGAATATTTATCGGCTTTGGTGCATCATCCCAAGCGTCGCTGTCTAAATCGTCGTCGTAATCGTCGTAGTCGTCGGTGTATGGCTTGTTGTTGACCGGTTTGGCTTCGTAACTAATCGGTTTTTGATATTTGTCTTTACCCGTCGCTTCACTCCAGTTATCTTCTTCGTCGTCTTCTTCGTACTGAATTGACTCATACTGTCTGGCTTCGACAGCACGACGCACGGGGACTTCTTCTTCGATATAGTCTTCGTCCCATTCTTGCGCTACCGGTTCGGGTGTGCGAACTTTTGGCTTGGGTGGCTGCAAAGGTACTCCGCTGGGCAGTTGTTTGTCTGGTGTGACTGCGCGAGGCTGATAATCATAAGCTTCGTCTGCGTCGCGTTCCCAAGGTGCTTTGCCGATACCGAGACGTTCAAGCAAACCGACTGATAATTGATTCACCCTTTCTTCAGCACCTTCAAAGACAATCAATCTGTTAGGACCGGTGCTGACGATTTCTTCAACTGGAAATTCGTAGGTACTGAGGAATTGATCGGGAATTTGCGGTAATCCCAAAGAAGCGATGACGATTGAGTAAATTTTACCTGTTTCGCCGTTGAATTTGAAACCCCGCACTCTGCCTAATACTTCGCCGGTTTCTGTAATTACTTCCCAGTTAACCAGGTTGCTGTAAAGATCAACTTCTACATCTTCGATTACATCCTCGTTATCAACTAGGATGGCATCGCCAAATTGATTGATGCTGTTGAGGTACATGTAGCGCGGAATACCCGAAACAGAGATCAGGCTATCTCGCAAACTAAGAGCCACAACCTCTCTTTGGTCTATATCTACCCAAACTTGACTGACGATTCCTAGCCGTTTGGCGTTGTCGCGGGTGATTACCTGGGTGTTTAAAATATCAGAGCGTCTAATTATTTGTTCAGAGGTCATTCGCTTGCCGAGTCCCGATCTCGAATCCGGTTAATATATACATTATTATTAACAAAAAATCAAGCCGATGTATGGTCTGATGGCAACTTAATGCCTAAAACCTGGGTGTAAGCTCCTCGTGCTTGAGTAACGCCAATTGTGCGTTCGGCTGATTCTATCATCGGACGCCGCAAACTAACAACTATAAATTGTGCTTGTTGCGCCTCTTGCTTAATCATTTTAGCTAATCGTTCTACGTTTGCTCCATCTAGAAACATATCTACTTCATCAAAGGCGTAAAATGGTGATGGGCGGTAGCGTTGCAGGGCAAAAATAAAGCTCAACGCTGTTAAGGATTTTTCTCCCCCAGACATCGAAGCTAATCGCTGTACGGGTTTACCTTTGGGATGTGCGACTAAATTCAATCCGCTGCTAAACGGATCTTCGGGATCGTCAAGTTGCAGATAGCCGTCACCTTCAGAAAGCGTAGCAAATATTGATTGAAAGTTTTCATTCACCGCGTCAAACGCTTCTCTAAAAGCGCGTTGCCGCAATGTGGTAAAATTTTCTATCCGCAAAAGTAATTCGGTGCGTTCACCTTCTAATGTTTGTAACTTTTCTGTAAGTTCCTGAAGACGCTGTGAAGTGCGTTCGTATTCTTCCAGCGCTAGCATGTTGACTGGTTCCATCGCTTGCAGGCGTTTGGCAAGCGATCGCAATTCTTTCTGCAATTCTTCTAAGTCTACTTTATCGGGTACTTCTGGTAAAGGGCTAGGCAATTCTGGTGCTAAAATTTGCAATTGCTCTCTAACTGCGGCTAATTCCTCCCGTCGCGTTTGTTGAGTTTCTTGGAGTTTTTCCAGCTCCCATTGTAATTGTTGCTGACGCAGTAAAGCAGATCGCAATTCTTGTTCTGTGCGATCGCGTTTTTGTTTCTCTTGTCCTAAATTCGCTTCGAGTTCACTCAATTTCACGCGAGTTTCTGCTATTTGCGTGCTAATTGCTGTGATTTGTGTAGAGACGCGATATATCGCGTCTCTACATGATGTCTGTTGCGTTTGATACTCGCTTATTCGCTGTTCTCCTTCTTGGATTTTCTCTTGCAAACGCTGCTGCTGATTTTCTAAATTTTTTAATCTTTGTTCGGCTTCTCTTAACGCTGTTTCGCGTTGTTGCAATTGTTGCTCTTTAGTTTTGATCGTCGCTTGAATTTCTTGCCATTCGCTCGGAGTTTGCGAGGCTTCCAACTCAGATAACGCTTGTCGCAATTGTTGCAGTTGATGTTCTTGCCCAGGTAATTCCCGATCTAAGATTTCCAAACGGGTTTGAGCAACGCTTAACTTTTGGCTGTTTTGCGAAAGCTGCGATCGCATACCTTCTAATTGCGTCGTCAAAGTTTTTATTTCTTTTTGTAACTGCTCTAATTGCAGTTGTTGTTCTCTTTTCGCTTGACGTGCCTCTGTCACCTCTTGCGAAAGTCTTTTACTCCTAGCTGAGAGAGTATTTATCGCTTCACCACAACGTTCTAAAACGCGCTCAATTTCATTTAAGCGATTTTTCAAAGCAATGACTTCATCAGATTCCGCAGCTTCCACCGTACCAAATCGTAAAGCCGATCGCTGCGTGTTACTTCCCCCAGTCATCGCACCGCTAGTTTCCAACAATTCGCCTTGTAAGGTGACGATGCGGTATAATCCTAACTGCTTGCGTGCTTGCTCAATCGAGTCAAACACGACCGTATTACCAAAAACGTAATTGAATATATCGCGATAACGGCGATCGCATTCCACTAAATTCACCGCATAATCGACGAACCCATTCGCATAACGCAGCGTTGCATCTTGAACATATTTAGATGCATGAATTTTATTTAACGGTAAAAAAGTCGCTCTTCCCGCACGCTTTTGTTTTAACAGTTCAATTCCCGCTGCGGCGATGCTATCATCTTCTACCACAATATGTCCCAAACGTCCACCAGCACAAATTTCCAAAGCGAGTTGATAGCGCGGTTCCACTTTTCCTAACTGTACAACTAACCCGCACACTCCCGGCATTCCCGATTGTAAAATAACTTTACTTGCTTGAGTTCCTTGTACTTCTTGCTGTGCAGCAACTTGCGCTTCTAACTTATCTAAAGAACGTTGTTTTTCACGTTGTTCAGAAAGTAACCGCTTTTGCGTTTCTTGTTGAATTTGTAATTCTTGATCTGTCGCAGTTAAAGTTTGCGCTAAATTTTGAATCGGTTCGCTCGAAGCATTAAATTCTGTTTCCAGTCGCGTACATTCAGCTTGCTTTTCTGCTAATAGAGGTTCATCACGTTCAATTAACAGAGTTTGTTCTTGAATTAATTCTTGTAATTGATTATTGCGTTCTCTAAGTTGCGCTTGTTCAGTGCGTTGCGGTTCCAAAGTTTGCAGCAAAGTCTCAATTTGACGGTTTAACGCAGTTTGTTGCTGTACCCAAGCTTCACTAGCAGAAGCAATCTCCGCAGCAGCTTCACGAGAATTTTCTAAACATTGCCGCGCTTCATCTCTTTCTTGCTGTAGTGACGCAATTAATTGCGTCCCCTGATTTTGCTCCCCTGCGAATTCCCCCAAAGAAACTTGATATTGTTGAATTTCTTGCGTTTGTTGTTCCAGACGTTTTGCCGTTTCTTCAAAAGCAGCTTCTAACTCACTTTGCTGACGTTGAAGTTGCTTTCTTTCAGCTTCTTGAGTCGCCAAAGTAGATTGTACCGCTAAAACTTCCTCTTCTCCCAACGCCTTGACAAGTCGATTAAGTTCATCTAATTCAACAGTTTTTTGAGCGATTTGAGAAGCAAGCGTTGTTAATTGAGATGAGATTTCTGTGGAAGTGCGATCGCCTGCTTGAATTTGATTCGCTAACCTTTCCTGTTGTGCTTGCAGAGTACGCCATGATAACACAGCTTCCCAAGATTGCTTTTCCAGAAATTCTGTGCGAAGCTTTTGATATTTTTCCGCTTTCGCACGATCTTGAGAAAGGCGATCGCGTTGTGCAGTTAACTCCGTCTCAACAATTCGACAACTATCTTCTTTATCCTTAACTTCGTCTAAAGTACCTTTAGCTTGATTAATCTTGCGATCAAACGACGCTACCCCAGCCAATTCATCAATAATTTCCCGTCGCTCTCGCGCATTCATCGAGATAATGCTGGTAACATCGCCTTGCAGCACCACATTATAACCTTCAGGATAAATCCGCAGGTCATTTAATTGCTCATGTAACTCCGTTAGCGTACAAGCTTCACCATTAATGTAGTAATTCGACGTATAAGTACCTTGGTGAGTAACCCTTAACCTGCGCGTCACACTCCAATCTTTTGGGGAGTGGGGAGTAGGGAGTGGGGGAGTGGGGGAGTGGGGGAGTGGGGGAGTGGGGGAGTGGGGAATTGCTTGTTCTTCTTCTCCATCTTCCTCACTTTGCGATGCGTCTTTGCGTGAGAAATCCTCATCCCCTAAATCAAACGTCACCGTCACGCTAGCTTCAACAGTAGAACGTCCTTTACCCGTTTGAGTGTTATTTACCAAATCCGGAAGGCGATCGGCTCGCATTCCCTTAGAACTCGCAAGTCCGAGGCAAAATAGCAGCGCGTCTAGGATATTAGACTTTCCGGAGCCATTTGGACCAGAAATGACAGTAAACTCCGGCAGTAAAGGGACAGAAGTAGTACCGCCGAAGGATTTAAAATTGGTAAGTTCAACGCGCTTGATATGCACCATAAGGCGCTATCTGTCTTGTGCTAACAAGCTACAAGTCTATCAATTAAATCAAGATTCGCAACATTTTGCTAGGGTAAATTAAGAATTATTGCATTGCAGCGGCTTTTTTCTGGGAGGGAGAGGGGGAGAGGGGGAGAAAGTTTGAGGCAATCGCATTGTATCCGGTGACAATCGCATTGTATCCGGTGACAATCGCATTGTATCCGGTGACAATCGCATTGTATCGGGAAACAATCGAATTGTATCGGGAAACAATCGCATTGTATCGGGAAACAATCGCATTGTATCGGGAAACAATCGCATTGTATCGGGAAACAATCGCATTGTATCCGGTGACAATCGCATTGTATCGGGAAACAATCGCATTGTATCCGGTGACAATCGCATTGTATCCGGTGACAATCGCATTGCACTCTTGAGTGCAAAATTTAATTCGCGATCGTATTCATGAAATGCTGTACTAAGCAACTGAAAAGGACTTGATTGCTAATGGCGTTACGCAGAGTAACTTTCCGACTATACTGGCTAAAAATCTATAATTCACGTCTGCTTCTATCCAAGCCTGGTTGTAAAATTACATTTAATATGAGAGGAAATTAAGCAATGACTACAACTTTAGACGCTAGAAATCTCAGCTTAAAACAAGTTCGGCAGCTTTTCAAATTTGAACAGCAACTCAATAACTCATTTACATCATTACTATCTCTGGAATCTCTGACAGAGTTTGAACAACAAGAACTGTTGCAAATCCAGAATATCTTTCAGGAATACTACTCAGAAGGTAAAATATCCGAAGGGCAAATAAAGTTTCTTTTTCTGGCTCCGTTGATGAAGTTAGCAGGCTTTTATCATCCGAGGATTAAAATAACTTTAGAAGAAAATATTGCTGACATATCCGTTGAAGATGAAGATACAATCGTCAAAGGACGAATGGATATTTTGGCAGTCAATAAGACTCAAGGGAAAACGACGACTACACCATTTTGGATATTGGTGATTGAAGCGAAAAATAGTAGCCTTAATGCCTTTGATGGTTTACCCCAATTGCTTACTTATGCTTATAAAGGCATAGAACAACAAACATCAGTTTGGGGATTAACTACTAACGGAATGGATTATCAGTTTGTCTACATCCAGCAAGGAAATCCACCAATTTATCAATTACTGCCAAAACTAGATATTACTCGTGTGGAATCTTCGATTGAACTACTGCAAGTTTTGAAAGCAATTTGCAAGCTATACAATATTAGTTGTAATTAACGCTAAAGCGAAGACAGCGTTTACTACAAACCGATTAAATTTGTAGTTCGTAAATAGCGATCGCTTCATCTTTACCTTTCACCTTGACTGCATTATCTATTAATCTCAACGCGAAGAATTCGGGGTATTCTAAACTACTTACCACCGATTCTGTTATTAAAATTCCACACTTATACTGCTTAGTTAGTCCTTCAATGCGCGAAGCGATATTTACTGCATCACCCACCACCGTAGAATCAATGCGACAAGCAAAACCGACTGTGCCCATGACTACTTCGCCGCGATGAATGCCAATTCCGACAACGATTTTTGGTAAACTGTTTTGCGATCGCCCTTGGCGCTGCGAAGCAGTTCGCTCATAATTAAACTTTGATAGCGCTGACTGCATCAATATCGCTGCTTTAAGTGCCCCATCTGTAGCTTCATCATCAAACAGTGCCATTATCGCATCACCAATATACTTATCAATAAAGCCGCCGGCTTCATCTATTGCTTTTCCCATACAAGCCAGGTAATCATTTAAAAACGCAAAGGTTTCTAATGGTGTCATCACCTCAGACATCGAAGTGTAACCGCGAATATCGCAAAACAAAATCGTCATGTTGCGCTTTACAGCTACACCTACGTGAATATTTTCGATTCCCTCTGGAGCGATCGCGCTGATAAACTTATTTGGTACGAATCTTTCAAAAGATTCTAACGTTCTTCGCAACTTACTAAACGATCCTTGCAATGCAGCCGTCATTTCATTAAATGATGCCGCCAAGATACCAATTTCATCTACACTGTGTATTTGAGCGCGATGTTGCAAATCCCCAGCGGCAATCTTGATTGCACTCATCTGCAATTCAAGTATCGGCTTACTCAAACGCCTTGCAAGAATATACGCAGACAGCAAACCAATCCCAAGTCCTACAGCGCCTACCATCAGCGCTTGATTTACCGCATAAGCAACAACGCGATCCACCTGTCGTAAGGAAATACCGAACCGCAGCGTGCCAATCTTTTTACCTGTTAGCATCTGGATATCCGAAGCTACTTCCATCACGCGTTCGCCTTTTTTCGCCCGCATCATGCCCAAAAACTGAATATCCCGCAGAACAAATGTATCTACAATACTAGACTTTCCCGATACATTTAATGCAGTATTTGTCACTTCTAAAGGGACAATATCGGGAATATACTGTCCTTGGAAATCTCCGGGGGATGCACCGACAATCTGATTGTCCATTCGCGCATCAGATACCAGAATATATACAAAGTCTTCGTTTTCCTTCATCAGCAAATCTAAATTTAGGCGGATTTGACTCCAGTTTTTTTCTGCCAGATGATTGCTAAACAAAGTAGTACTTAATACCTTAGAAAATAACTTGGCTTCATTCAGCTTTTCCTGACGGTAAAGGTGACTCTCAGTTTTTGCCCAAACCGAAACTACTGACCCTACAAGGGCGATACTTAATAGTGTTGCCCCAGCCATAATCCGGGTGCGAATCGAGCGAAAGGCAAAAAATTTCATTGTGCTGTAGTTAATTGTTCTACAAACTTTACCCAGCGCGTTTGGTTGGTTTTGGATGGACACTGAGAACTAAAAGCAAGCGTCACCGGACCACCCATTCTCGCGGGAATTAACTGGCGGTCATTCCCCCATCTTGTCGCCAAAATTACATCGCAATCGCGCACTTCACTACTACTCAACTGAACTAAGTTAGCTGCATCGTCGTCAAATCGCGCTTTACCACGAATCTTAACTTTACCCTGTTGAGGTAGCTTTTCACCCACCAATTTGAGGACATCGCGCAGACGTACTCCATGTAGTTTAACTTTGCCACTCGACCAGCCTAACCTATAGCCGACAGTTTGATTAATGGTGACTTGGGGTAGTTTGTCCAATGCGGCTAAGTTGAGTTCGCGTTTATTTACACGCACTCGCGCTTTTTCGGTACCGACTATCATATGGCTGACGTAAAATGCCCAGTTTGTTTCGTTATACTTTTGCCGGAGTAGGGGATACTGAGCAAAAGGAAACACTAAGTAAATTGGTCCGCCTTCATCGCGCTTAATTGGTTTGTTATTTTTAGCGATCGCCAAAATAATTGGGTATGCTTGTAAATCCTGCAATAGTATTGTTGTATGATACGAGTCAAAGCAGACAAAAGTCACATCCGAAACATCGCTTGCAACACCGAACTGTTTTATAAGTGTAGCGACTTTAATTCCACGAAAATCAAAAACCTGATTCGGCTGCACGATATTAGTTGGATCTGGTGTCTTCACTTGTTCGGTTGCTAATACCTGTAGTTGTTGCCAATTTAATTCCACAGATTTTCCCGTCGCTGTTTCACCTTGGATTTCAAGATTCCACTGACTCGGCTTTTCTTTGTTGGCATTAGCTGCCACAATTTGAGCATTGCGATCGCTTGCTTCAATACGCCATGCTTTTAATTGAGCATCCGTTGGATTGGTTTTACAACCCCCCAAGCAAACAAACAACGTCGTCAAAATTAATTTTTCTAAATCTCGATTCAAGCGCATTGACTCGATACTTTTTTACAGGTTTACAGCCTAGCATCGTATTACTGTTTTAAACCGCAATCGCAATTCGTCTAGGTTCATTTCTCGCAAAACCCCCGCAAAATCCCCGCAGACACCGAAGCCTGGGGCTAAACGCCGCACCCAGCGCACAAGAGTGTCGGTTACTTCGGGATATTATTTAGAGTGCCTAAGTTTAGAGAACGTACAACTATCTAAAATCAGAAAATTTTACACAGGAAAGAAACTGATGTTTTATACAAGCGAAGATGGTGACACCTTAGAGAAGATAGCGGAAAAATTTTATGGCCATCGCCGTTATTGGCAGATAATTTACGAAGCGAATCAGGATGCGATCGTACTGAAAAGAGGAATGGTGCTTTTTATTCCGTGCGATTTAGATGCGTGAATTTGATCGGGAATGTTCTGTGCGATCGCGATCGTAAAAACAAAACAAAACAAATAGCATCTGCATAGAGGTAGAATATTCAGATATATTAAACCTTGGTATGACGAGTATGCATTCGTTATTGAAAGTTGACATTTCCCAATTAAGTGTAGCCGAGCGCATACAACTTGCCCAGGATTTATGGGATAGCATCCTCACCACACCTGCGTCGGTTCGTGTCAGTGAAGCTCAACAGCAAGAATTAGACCGACGTTTAGAAGAATACTACCAAAACCCAATGCAGGGTTCAAGCTGGGAACAAATCAAGCAAAGACTGGGTTTTTCATAATGAACTATAAATTACTGATTAGTCCAGAGGCAGAACTTGATATCGAAGAGGCTTTTGAGTGGTACGAAGAACACAATCCCGGATTGGGTTTTGAGTTTATACGTGCAGTTGATAGTTGTCTAGCTTCTGTGGGACGCAATCTTTCAGGTTATCCTTTGGTACATCGCGATCTGCGACGCGCTTTGATTCGTCGATTTACCTACGGAATTTTTTACCTAATTGAAGAAGATAAAATTGTGATTACTGCCTGTTTTCACATTAAACGCGATCCGCAACAATGGCAACGCCGAAATGATTGACCCAAATAATTCATGCGGACATAATTCATGCGGACATAAGGAAATTGGGTTTCAATCCTGAGCTAAATTTTTAATGAGCTAAAACAATTGCGTAGTGGGTACAAGCCCCTACTGATTGAAATTATGTCCGCATGAATTACTAATTATGAATTGCCGCTACGCGGCTTGACAATTCATGCGGACATAATTTAAAATTTATAATTTTGTTTCAAATGGAGATTTAAACACTTGATGTAACAAAACTGTTTAACGTGTACGAGCGTGCCTAGCCTGCGGCAACGGCAAAGCAGTACGTGGTTCGTCCCGTCCGTGAAAAAGTGCGTAAGTCCTATTCGGAAAAAAGGGCGGGAATTACACCTTGATATTTTCATAGGCGTAATTGCGGAATGACTTTAACCAATTTTGTAGTAAAATACAGACTATCAGTAGCGCTACTAGTAGCGCATCAGCCGTGAAATACCAAACCCGGACAAAATATATCAGCGTTGTCGCAATTGTTGCCTTGGTATTACCTGCCGGCTGCTCTATCAAGATGCCAGCAGATGTTCCCACAATGATGCTGATGCAAGCGAAATCTAGCCAAAGCAACTATACCAAGTATATGCTACAGGGTTATAATGCCACAAAGCAAAGAAATTACCAGGCTGCTTTAAATTATTTCCAACAGGCATTACAGGCAAGACCGAGGGATACATATGCAACGATCGCTATTCGCAATATTAAAAGTTATATCGAACGCGATCGCCGACTCGGTAGCAAATCAAGACGCAATATTTTATATATACCCGCTAACTTTGACTTCGGGCAACCCGGACGATTGATCCCCGGAGGAACGCGGGCGCAAAAACTACCAGACAATCCAACAGTAATCGGTTTGGGTAATAATCAACAATCTGGCGATCGAGTAGACGAGTCCCGTGCTGCCGTCAATAGAACACAGAGGAGTGGAAGTATAACATTTAGTCCTCCACCAAGATTAGGCATACCAGGTAGACGAATATCAGCAGGAACTAGGAGAGGAAATTCCTGCACATCTAGCAATCAACCAATTATTGCTCTTGCACCCTTAGAAAGTCCTCAAATAACAACTTTCTCTTATCCTCAATTATTTTTCTACGTTCCCCAAACTAATGCTCAAGCACTAGAACTAGTTATACAAGATGAAAACCAAGAGGTAATTAATAAAGCAACTTTTAAAACTCCAGCGAAATCAGGAATTGTCAGCGTAGTACCTGCTAATTCAACTCCAGAACTGAAGGTTGGCAAAATCTATCGTTGGTTTTTCTCAGCGGTGTGCGATCAAAAAGAGCGCAGCCGAGACTTAGTTGTACAAGGCGAAATAGTTCGACTAGCACCGGATGCAAAATTGCAAAAAGATTTAGCGTCTTCAAATTTGCGCGAGCGTGCTAATATCTATGCAGCGTCTGGCTCTTTCACCGATGCCCTGACTTTTCTAGCACAGTTAAGACACCAACGTCCTAATGATGCCGAATTAAAAACTGACTGGCAAGACTTGCTGCGATCGGTAGATTTACAGGAAATTAGCAACGCACCATTATTAGAATGTTGCAAATTGCAGTAATTTCCGAAATTTTCTCCCAGAAGCTGTAGTATTATTTCAAGTCTTACTTTCATTGTTAAAAGCTTTTTGGAAGTGAGCTATCCGGTGCTATTCTCCATAGGAGATCGACAAAACGCTGAACTTCACATCTGTTGTAGATAAATGGGCGTTGTTAAATTAAGGTATGAATCTGGATTAGAGACGTAGCAATGCTAGCTCTCTTGTAATTTTAGTATTACCTAAAATCCTGCATCATACTATCTATGTCAAACTGCATAAGTTCATGCGTGCTACACCCAATAAGAATATAGAAGAAAAGCTCATTTATGCTTAACTTCTGTTCTGCAAATCAACTAAGGTTCCATGCACACAATCAAATTTTTGTCAATAAGTTGCAGTTGTAGTTGTGGTAAATAACAACATTACTACACAAAGCCCTCTTTATTTGGCGAAAGTATTGTCACGTGCTTTGATCATGACTGTTTTTTGTATATTCAGAGAAAGCTAAAACAGATGATTAGTCAAGTTGAAGAAAAAAAAATGCATCTCGTCAGGTGGTTGTTGGCAATTGGCTGGCTGACGTTAATATTTTCTTTATTTTACGATCCAATTTCCCACTTGATCACAAACCCTAGTAATACAATTAGCCCTTTTCATGTCAATCCAGAGAAGTGTATCAAATTTCAAGCAGTATGTCTAAAGCAAGAGACATACTATATGGGGGCACGCATATTTTGGGCAATGGTTCTGCCGGTAGGAATCATCATTTTGGTGCTGTTTGGTCATGAATTTTGGCGGCGAATTTGTCCGTTATCTTTCTTCTCGCAAATTCCGAGATCGCTGGGAATTCAACGCAAGCGCAAATTGGTAAGTCCAGATACTGGTAGCGTTCGTTACGAATTGGTAGGGGTAGAAAAAGAGTCTTGGCTGGGTCGCAATTACCTATTCATGCAAATTGGTCTATTTTACTTGGGCTTGAATATCCGCCTGCTTTTTGTGAATAGCGATCGCACCGCAATGGCGATTTTCTTGCTATTTACCATCATCTCAGCCATTAGTGTAGGCTTTCTCTTTAAAGGGAAAAGCTGGTGTCAGTACTTTTGCCCAATGGCACCTGTACAAATGTTTTACACAGGTCCACGGGGCTTGTTAGGAAGCGACGCTCACGACAAGCCGCCCCAAAGCATCACCCAGTCAACTTGTAGGACTGTTGATAGTTCTGGCAAAGAGAAAAGTGCTTGTGTTAGTTGTCAATCTCCTTGTATCGATATTGACTCAGAGCGCTCATACTGGGAAGGAATCAGCAAACCAGACCAAAAGCTACTTTTCTACAGTTACTTTGGTCTAATGTTCGGATTTTATTTCTTCTACTTTCTGTACGCCGGTAGCTGGGACTACTACTACTCTGGTATATGGACTCGTGAAAAAGCGCAATTAAGCACGCTCTTCGATCCAGGGTTTTACATTTTTAATCAAGCAATTCCGATTCCCAAATTAATAGCAGCACCTTTGACTTTAGCAGTTTGTGCGATCTGCAGTTATTTTATCTGTCAGTTTCTAGAAAATGCTTATAGAGCTTATCTGAAACGCAAAAACAAATACCTGAATGAAGAACAAGTACTGCATGCCACTTTTGTCTTGTGTGTATTTATCTCCTTTAACGCCTTCTTTCTCTTTGGTGGTCGCCCAAATCTTAGATTACTGCCATATTGGGGAATCATCACATTCAACGCATTTGTCGTCCTAATCAGCAGCCTATGGCTGTATCGCACCTGGGGGCGAAGCGCAGAGCGTTATTCTCGCGAAAGTCTGGCAAGTAATTTGCGTCGCCAACTCAACAAGCTAGCCGTAGATTGGTCAAAGCTACTTGAAGGACGTTCGCTGCAAGATTTAATTCCCGATGAAGTCTACGTTCTTGCCAAAGTACTACCTAGTTTTAAGCGTGCAGATCGAGTGCAAGTTTATAAAGGAGTTTTGCGCGAAGCTTTAGAAGAAGGAAAAGTAAGTTCCGCAGGAAGTTTGGAAGTTCTCAAAGATATGCGCAAAGAACTCAACGTCACCGATGAAGAACATTACGCCGTCTTAGCAGAACTGGGAATTGAAGATTATACCCTACTCGATCCCCAAAAACAACGCAGTCGAGAAAGTCGATTGCGAATCGAAGGCTATCGACGTGCATCGGAGTTGCTAATTCAAGAACTGCTAGAAAATGGTACACCTTTGCTTGAAGCGATCGAGCGCAGGCAAAAGCAAATCATGGCATTGAGACAAGAGTATGCCATTACAGCAGACGAACACGAACAAGTCTTCGCAGAAATGTTTCATCAAGACGGTCCACTTTTACAAAAAGCCGAAGTTTTATTGACTCAACTGCAAGATTTAGCCGTGCATGGTCAAATGCTGTACAACTCAGTGCCAAACCCGCACGCACCCGTTTATGTCTTGCTGCGAGAAGCCGTACAAGAAAAGAAAAAACTGATTACCACCCAGTTATTCCGTATATTAGAATTGCTGGGAGACTCACCACAAGCTCTCGATATTGCTAGTTCAATAGCTGTATTGGCAGCAAATGTCATCGAAGAAATTCTCCAATCTAACGATGACCAGTCAAGATGGCAAAAGCGTTTGAGTGCAAGAGTCATCTCTTCATTACGACAACAGGATCAGCTAACTCAGCCTGTATCGATGTCAACACAAGCTGGTGTCACCACCAATTACTCAGAGCAACAAACACAATCTTATTCTTTTAACTCTGCCCCTACTCACTTAGGTGATAATCGCACACATCGTCTAGAGGCAATTAATGATGTTTTGCTTGCACTTTTACAAGACGTAGATCCTCTAGTACAAGCTGCCTGTCTTTATGCCCTGCATCAGTCTAATCCTTCTGTTGCCTTTGCAGAAGCTCGCCAACTGCTAGATGCCAAGCAAAATAAAGATTGGCTCGTGCAAGAAACAGCACAAATAATTCTCGGTCAAACTCACCAAGCAAATGGGTCTGCTAATGTACCAACTTTAGTTGCTCAAGTCAGAGCAACCGGACGCACAGAAAAGCGGATTTTCCAGCAGTCAACAATTCAAGTTGGACGGGGACACGAAAACGATATCGTTATTCCCGATAACCGTGTTTCGCGAGAGCACGCTATATTCTATGTCGATGAAAAAGGAGTCAGCGTTAAAGATTTAGGAAGCAGCAACGGTCTACGCATTGGTAAAGAACACATTCACGACCAGCAAAAACAACTGAAATCTGGAGATTTGGTTCGTTTTAGCAGTGGAGATGATTTAGTTATCCACATCCAATGGGAAATGCGACCTTTGCAGCTTAATACAATCACCGAATCTGTAGGAACTTTAGAAAAGCTGTTATGGCTTTATGACAGCAGCTTCTTCCAAGATATCAAGGCAAATGCTTTGATTGAACTGGCACGTAATAGCGAAGTACGCATTTATCATCCTCAACAAGAAATCTGCAAAGAGGGAAGACCTGCCCAAGAACTGATAGTTTTAATTGATGGCGAAGCAAAAGTACTTCCCAGCAATACAGGTGAAGGTATGATTATCTCGTCTGGGCAAACTATTGGTGAACTAGAAGTGTTGACCCATAGCCAATATGCAGCAACAATTGTTGCAGGTGAAGTCAGAATTCGGACTTTAGCTATCAAAGCAAAAGATTTCGAGGCAGTACTTTCACAAGACCCATTACTGACAACGAATGTCTTAAAAATGGTCAGTGTTCGCCTTCAGCAAAGTTTAGGGCAAATAGCTGCCGTTACCCAAATTTAATTTCATTTGTGGTTGCGTTGTTGAGCGCAACCACAAATAAAATGATTATCATAAAATGGGTGCTAGGAATGAGAAAATTAATTTGTCATAAGAAAAATTTATTGCTCATGTTGATACACAAGAAAAAACAAATCACGCATAATTGTAGAGACATTCGGTTTGGAACGTCTCTATAACAATGGTTGCAGCATTTTTATTAGAGTTAATCAGCGCTGACAAGTCTATTAACTGTTAATTAAGATAATGAACTGACTTTTTTGATAAACTATCAATAAAATCAGTTCATTATTTGTACTGTTTTTCCGTAATTGTCTTTAGTTAGACTGTAGATACTTCTTGGCAAGGTTAAGGAAATAGCTGTAAAAGGTAATAGAGATTGTAATATCAATTCGCGATTGGGGTTATTGCACAATTTAACTAACATTCTTGGAGGAAAATAGGCGTGATTAAAATCAAAGTAATAGATCCGAAAAAGCCAGAACAACTGCAAGAAGTAGATTTAGACTTAGAGACAAAACTCAATCAGGAATGTTATATTGGGCGCTTGTTGAACTGTGATTTAGTTTTAGACGGCACCGAAGTCAGCCGGATGCATGGGAAAATTTCTCAAAAAAATGAAAATTATTATTATGCTGACCTTGCTAGCAGCTGTGGTTCGCGGCTTAATGGCGAAAACGCCCAAATTAATCAAGATTATCTTCTCAAAGCTAACGACTTAATTCAAGTCGGTAGATATTTTTTGATGATTGTACAAATTAGTTCACTCTTAACAAGTTCCAACGTAGACACGATAGTAGATTTACCACAGGTAGAAAAAACAAGCCGCCAATCAAACAATCAAGAAATAGCTAACCGACTTGCTCCATCGGCAAAAGTTGAGACGAAACCAGTAGAAGCATCATTTGTCGCTCCTGTCGTCGTCCCTCCCCAAGAATATATGCCAGTGGCGATGTTAGAACCTGCCGACCTTCAGCGCTGGACGAAAGGAGATTTAACAGTCCGCTGCATCGGTGTTATCGATGAAACACATGATGTGAGAACCTTTCGCTTCGTGGCAGATCCTCCAGTGTTGTTCAGTTACAAACCAGGTCAGTTTGTCACCCTTGATTTAGAAATCAATGGCGAAGAGATATCGCGTTCCTATTCCGTTTCCTCAACTCCCTCACGTCCCCACACCTTAGAAATTACCGTTAAACGTGTCCCCGCTCCTGCTGGTTGTCAACCCGATACACCAAAAGGTCTAGTTTCTAACTGGTTGCACGACAACGTAACACCGGGTAGTATTATCAAGCTCAATGGACCTTTGGGTAAGTTTACCTGCTTCGCCAACCCATCGCAAAAACTTTTGCTAATATCTGCGGGTAGTGGGATCACACCGATGATGTCTATGTCTCGGTGGTTATGTGATACCGGCGCTAATTGCGATATTATCTTTTTTCACTGCGCTCGCAGCCCCCGTGATATCATTTAT
This sequence comes from Tolypothrix sp. VBCCA 56010, assembly GCF_050875635.1. Lineage (NCBI taxonomy): Bacteria > Bacillati > Cyanobacteriota > Cyanophyceae > Nostocales > Tolypothrichaceae > Tolypothrix > Tolypothrix sp. VBCCA 56010. Next base: position 6,753 of record NZ_JBPAOH010000114.1, on the reverse strand, counting down.
CGGCATGAACTAGAGATGATGTCTGCGAGGTATGCGAATTTTCATCTAGCAGTCTCTACAACTCGCAATGAACCGGGTCATAGCTGGTTAAGTTTAACTGGCAGACTCGATCCAGCTATGTTGCAAGTTGTTGCGCCAGATTATCGCGATCGCACTGTTTATGTATGTGGACCAGATACCTTCATGGAAAGCACCAAACAAATGCTCGAAAGTATCAGCTTCCCCATGCAAAACTACTATGAAGAAAGCTTTGGACCTCCAAAGAAAAAACCCAAATCTGTTGAGCCTAAACAACAAACGAACGCTAGCAGCACACCTGAAAACGTTACCCCCGCTGTTGGCTTGATTGATATGATGAGGAATTGGTCTACACAGTCACATCCAGAATCAAATGTCAGTAGTAATCGTGTTCCCGCTACTGCATCAGTCGCTACACCAACTCCCACCTTGCCCAAGTCAACCTCGTCCGGGAAAACTGCTGTAGTTTTCTCTAAGTCAGGCAAAGAAGTCGATTGTGATGGCGAAGAACCCATCCTGAATTTAGCTGACCAGGAAGGAGTGAAAATTCGCAGTAGTTGCCGTGCTGGAGTTTGTGGTAGCTGCAAGAAACGCAAGCTACAAGGAGAAGTCAGGTTAGAAGGTGAACCCGAAGGTTTGGAAGAAAGCGAACTTCAAGAAGGTTATATTCTCACTTGCATTTCTTACCCGATTGGCAAAGTTGTAATTGATGCGTAGATTTTTAGGGGAATGGGAAATGGGACAATGCGATCGTGCGATCTTTGCGAGCGTGCCCAATGTGTAATTCAATTAGTCAAATCTTAGAAAACAACTTTTTTACAAGCAAGGATTTATGAACTGCTATAAATTTTTGGTGGGAGCAATTGTCGTAATTGTCTCTGGTATTTTTCTTGTTATCAATAGCGATAAATCTCGGTCAGAACTTCGACCTGATGGAAATATTACTATCAAGGTCAGCGGCGGTTTATTGTTGATGTTTGGCATTTTAGTTTTGATTGGCAGTTTCATCGGCTTGTCATCTGGTTGTCAACCACAAAGCATACTATGAAAAAGAGGGGAAAAGGAGAGGCAGTGCGTTGCGTATTTTCCACTCGGCAGCTTTTGGGGGGAAGCTTCCCCCCAAAACGTGCCGCCCCGTTGTAGCACCTGCCGTGAAAGGAAAAGGGGGAAAGGGGTTTTTCGGGAATTTACTTTATGCGTAAGTCGCGATAAATTGCGCTCTCGAATTTGCAATGCGGAAAATTTCACTTTCAAGCCGGAAACTTTTTCCCCTGTTTCTCTTCGCGTCAACGAGAAATGAATTGGGAAGCCTACACGCTCACCGCAAAGGAGCGTGTAGGTAGTTCACCAAAACGTCTCTTGTGACGGTAGGTATGTTTTTATTACAGTTAATAAGCGCCCAAAGGTATTATATTAATAAAAACACCAATCATATCATAAATTTGTCTTTTTGATTTTTAATTGCTTATGCTTACCAACTTGAGAAATGTGCTGACACAGCCCGTAGTTGTGATTAGTTTAATTACAGGTGTGTTGCTGGTCGGAGTTCAACGGTTGGGAGTGTTAGAGCCTGTAGAACTGAAAGCTTTCGACCAGATGATGCAAAAACGTCCTCCTCTAAGTCCAGACTCGCGTTTGTTGATTGTGGGATTTAGCGGAGACGATATTCAAAAATTAAACCAGGGATCGCCGACTGGGGAAACTTTAGACACAGTATTGACCAAACTAGAGCGCTATCAACCAAAAGTCATCGGTTTAGATTTCTTTCGCGATCGCCCAGTTGAACCCGGTCATCAGAAGCTGTTAACACGCATAAAAAATAGTTCGCGCATTGTACCTATCTGTACAGTGGGTGCAAATAATGGTGAATCTGTACCACCACCGATAGGTGTAGAACCTCAACACGCAGGATTCGCTGATATCCCAGAAGACGGAGATGGGTTGATTCGGCGAAATTTACTAGTGGTTACACCCGACGCTAAGTCAAATTGTAAAACTCCAGCTTCTTTTGGATTTCAATTGGCGCTTCAATACTTAAATATTCAACCAAAGTTCACTTCTGAGGGAATGCAATTAGGGAAAACGTTGTTTAAACGCTTAGAAGCTGACTCAGGTGGTTATCAAAATATAGATGCTAGTGGCTTTCAAATACTGCTCAACTACCGATCGCAGAGTAACGTCGCTCAACAAGTTAGTATATCAGATGTGCTAGGCGATCGCATCCAACCGAGTTTAGTAAGAAACCGTATTATCTTAATTGGCTCGACTGCACCAAGTTCCCAAGATATTCGTAATACACCTTATAGTAATGGCAAGCGGGACGATTCTGGCAGAATGCCTGGAGTGACAATTCATGCACACATGATCAGCGAGATTCTCGATGCTGCTTCAGGAGCGCGACCTCTATTTTGGTTTTTACCTGAATGGGGTGAAATTCTCTGGATATGGGGATGGACTTTCGCCGGTGGTATACTCGGATGGCGCATTCAACATCCACTCCGCTTGGGACTCTTGAGTGCCGCTGCCTTAATAGTACTGTTATTTAGCGGTTTTCTTATCTTTATTCAGGCAGGGTGGATACCTTTAGCATCCCCAGCGTTAGGCTTTATTATAGCAACAGTGGGCGTTCTGGGTTATACCTCATTTCAAAACAAGCAAGAAAAAGAAAAAATAGCACTTCAGATTAAAGAGCAAGATGAAAACATTTCCCTATTGCAAGCACTTTTAAGAGAAGGAGGAAATTCCACAACCCAGATACCGACGGGGTTTTATGATGGCTCACAACCAGAAAGACTATTAAACAACCGCTACAAAGTCACCGAACTGCTTGGTTCTGGGGGATTTAGTTATACTTATTTAGCTGAAGATACTCATCGACCGGGCAAGCCTATGTGTGTAGTTAAGCACTTGCAACCTGCTCGTACTGATGAAGTATTTTTAGATATTGCCAGACGTCTATTTAAAACTGAAGCTGAAATTTTAGATATTTTGGGTCATCACGATCAGATTCCCCAGTTGATGGCTTATTTTGAAGAGTCTCAGGAATTCTATTTAGTACAAGAGTATATTAAAGGACAAACTCTCCAAGAAGAATTGACCCCGAAAAAGTCGATTCCAGAAGCTGAAGTTGTAAGTAACCTTAAAGACCTTTTGCGAATACTGAAGTTTGTTCATGCTCGTGGTGTTATCCATCGAGACATCAAACCTAGCAACTTAATTAGACGGCAAGAAGATAAAAGAATCGTTTTAATTGACTTTGGTGCAGTTAAACAAATTCAGCCTCAGATGCAAGCAGAAAACGCCACAGTAGCGGTGGGTACTGCGGGTTATGCACCTCCCGAACAGTTTATGGGACATCCCAGATTAAACAGCGATATCTACGCTGTTGGAATGATTGGCATTCAAGCTTTAACTGGAACACTTGCTAAAAATCTCGAACGAGAATCGACAACAGCACTTGCTTGGCGACATCTTGCTGAGAATACTTCTCAAAAGTTGGCTGATATTTTAGACAAAATGGTAGCTTTTGACTTTCAAAGGCGATATCAGTCGGTAGAAGAAGTTTTACAAAGTTTAGATGATTTGTAAATTTAGGGCAATGGGCAATGGGCAATGGGCAATGGGAATTGGGCGATGGGCAATGGGCAATGGGCAATGGGAATAAAAAGAAGTTTCCGAATTTCCATGCCCGATGCCCACTTGGACGATGCCCCCTGCCCCATGCCCCATTCCCCATTTCCTTTACAACCAATTACCTACCAAAACATAGGGCGCCCAGTAGTAGGGATGCTCATACTGAGGATTTGTCAACAGGCTAACTTGAGCTTTCCTAATCGCTTGTGCTTTAGTGATATTAGGTTGCTTTAATTGAGTGTAAAATTCACGCATGACGATCGAAGTTCCTTCGTCATCTACACTCCAAAGTGATGCTAATGTACTACGCGCTCCAGAGCGGACAGCAACTCCGGCAATTCCTAAGGCAGCTTTTTTGTCTCCAGCTGCTGTAGAGCAAGCACTGAGAACAAGTAACTCGATCGCACCCCGCTGGTTGGTTTCTCTGCTTTGGAGTAAACTATTCAAATCTTTAACGTTGATGACTCGATTGCCATAAGTCAAAATAAACGTATCTTCTGCTTTAGAACTAAATTGACCATGAGTTGCTAAGTGAATTACAGGCACACTTAACGACTGCACGGCATCTTCAATGGCATCTTTGTTAAATTGCTTATTCAACAGCACGCGAGTATTGGCAACTTTTGACTTGATGGCATCAAGTTCAACTTGAACATTCGGTAACGCTGGAAAATCTTGACTGGCTTCGGTTAGTCCACCGGCAATAATTCGCAGATTTGTACGTGCGATCGGTATGGGGTTTAATAGTTCTAAACCTGGTGTGAGAGCAACGTTATATTTCTCGATTAGATATTGCTTACCATCATATAACGCACCCATAGGTATATTTCCCAATGGAGCATCTAAGACAAATACTAAGTTTTCGACTTTGCGATTTGTTAACTCAGATGCTATGGGGGCAATTATCCAGTTGTATACTTTTTGCGATAGAAGCTTGAACTCATTAGTAGAGCGAGTTTCTAATTTTTGCCGCAGTTGATCGACTGTATAATCAACTTCCTGTTTGCCTAGAGCGATTGTGCGATGAATGAAAGTCTGCTTGGTTTGGTTAGAAAAGTCAGGTACGGAAACGATAACTTCTAGGCGATCGCGCAAAATCACTGGATAAATCACTGCTGCTTTTTGATCCACTTTGTCAATCTGGACGGGTTGCGCGTTAATACAAGCTAAACGAAAGTAGTTATCTAATTCAGCTAATCGCAGTGACTCAATTACATCTCTGGCTGACTTGAGATTGTCTTGACTGGGTTCTTTAGATTCTAATAACAAGCTGACAAGTTGGCGAAAGACTGGTTCGACTCCCTGTCCAAAAGAAAATTGCACATCCGGATTGATGGCAACTAAATCACGACGTATGGACTTGAGGTTGTCTACAGCTTTAGTATATGCAGCGATCGCTCCAATACGATCGCGATCTTTTTTGGCACTCAATATTCGTCCTAACTGCCATTGCCAACGATACCCTATATCTGGTGCTGAAATACTTTCAGCTATTGTCAAAGCTTGCTGAGTTTGTGTTTGAGCGATCGCTAACTGGTTAGTTTGTTCGTATATTCCTCCCAGAGTACCTAAAGCATAAGCTTCAGCACGCTTGTCTTGTAAATTTTTGGCTTGATCTACTGCTGTTTTTGCTATCTGAGCAATCTCAAGCCATTCCGGAGTCTCCGATGCTTGAGCTATGATAATTGGCGTAGCCTTGCTTTTTTCACTGATTTGTGCTTCATTTTCTTCGATATCCGCACTCAGACAAGGTAAATTTGTTGCCGTTGCCCTTGGAACTGTTTTCAGTTTCAGACAAGCCAGACTTTGGGTCAGGTTAATCCTCGCATAAATAATCTTGCGACTAGGCGCTAAGGTGGCAAGCTGAGATTGAATTTGCCTCCAGGAAACTTGGTCAGGAATTGGTTTGTTTGTTTGTATCGATAAGCGCAGTTGATTTAGTTGTGCTTGCAGTCGCGTTGTGGGTGAGACAGCAGTCGCAGCAGCTTTTTGGTAATACTGTAATGCTAGAGTTGTATAATATTCCTTATTTTTCGCAGTACTGGATAGCGGTTGCGTTGTATCTTCTTCGTTATCAGTATTATTTCGCAGCGCTTGAGCAGTGTTTCCTAAATTTAGCTGAATTTCTGCCACCAGTTCTGGAGAATTCAGTTTTTGGGCTACTGTCAAACTTTGTTCTAAAGCTTGTAGCGAACCGGTTCGGCTGAATTGCATTGTCTTTGAATTTTCTTCTAATCTTTGCAATATAGCTTGCCCAGTCCCAAGGCTATTTATGCTAGTAGTTTCTCTGCTAATATCTAAAGCTCCCACGACTCGTAAAGCATTACCCAAGCTCAATAATCCATTTGCTTTGAGCAGAGAGTCGGGTTGTTGTTGCAGCTGTTGATTTACCTGGTCTAGAGTAATCAAAGCGCGTCGATAAAGTCCCAAAGTTTGCAATGCCTGAGTCTGGTTAATTTGGCTACCAATTTTTCCCGCACTATCCTTATTTCTACTGTAAAGAGCAGTTGCTTGTTCCCAACTGGCAAGAGCGGAGTTTGATTGTCCTTGAGCTAATTGAATCTGACCTTGAGTATTAAATGCTTGGGCGCGTACTGATAAATATTCTTGAGAGTTTCTTTCATTTTTTGAGAGTAGCAGTAAATTTTCGGCGATCGCTTTACTTGCCTGGGGTAAATCACCTTGTTGCTGATACGCTAATGCGAGATAATTTAACGCTAAAGCTTGATTTAAAACATCGCCCTGACTTTTAAAAGCTTGAACTGCCTGTTGTAAAATTTCCACAGCTGGGGAAAACTGTTCTGTTTGATAAAATTTCAACCCTTGCTGCAACAATTGTTTAGCATTACCAGACTGCTGATTTTGTTGACTAATCTCGATCTTCATCTCAGACTTAGAAGCAGCATCAGCAGTTAAAGCAAACGTGCTACTAACGACTGCTATTTGAGCAAAAGCGAGAATAATGACTTTAGACATAAATTATATTAAACTAACCTAAAATAGTTCCAAGTTACATAGTCAAATATAGTTAGACATATATAAAATTGGCTTTAAGCAACTCGACTTTTAGCATAATCACGCTTGAATAGTGGAGTTAAACGC
>NZ_JBPAOH010000113.1:0-26014 GCF_050875635.1 Tolypothrix sp. VBCCA 56010 | reverse complement strand
TTCTGTCCGGCGAACCGCCGCATCAATTTGCTCGCCCGTTCATCGTTTTTAGTGAGGTATTGAGCTTTATGTTGTCCGTTTTTGTCCGGGTTCATCCCAACCCCTTTTGACTTTTCATCAATACCGCAATTGGTGCTATTTCTAACTTTGGACAAGTCAATCCAATGCTAAATAATAGGTGATTTTAAATACCTTTATTCGAAAATTTACGTATAAATTAGGTGATAGTCACCGAAGACGGCTTCGGTTGCCCATCCCTTCAAGGGGTGGGAGGAATCGCCGTCCGCCGTCTTGGGCATGGGGCAAGGGGCATGGGTAAGAAAACCAATGCCCAATGCCCAATTCACTTCGGCCCGCGAAATCAAGAGTGCGAGACTCCGGGGGATGAGCTTAAGAAAATTGATTGTTTCCTTCCTCTGCTTGTTGTCTATAAATCTGCTTTTTGATGTTTTGTAACAACTACATCTGTAAGCAACACCTATTATAGCTGTTGACGAAAGCAAGTCATATGCGCTTTGTCTTCTCAACAATGCTGAAAACCTTAATAATCAACAAAATTGAGCAAAAATCAGGCAAATAATCTTGAAAAAATTAATTTATCTCAACAATGATGATTAGTGATACTTTACATACATGTTTCTGCTTATTTCTGTTTAATGCTTTAAGTCAAGCTTTTAAGAGAAAATATGAATACTTAAATAATTCATAAGTATAGTTAACCTTGTGAATAGATTGAATACTATATATAGAGAAAATATGTGGACGAGGGTATCAAATGGAGCAATTACAAAAACAGATCCTAAGTTTGGGTCATAAAGTCGATGCCCTCTACGATCTGATTGAGCAGCTTGATGGTAAAGTCTCTCAAGCTGTATCAGAGTGTTCTTTAGCAAGAACAGAGGCAAAAGATAATTATTTGGAAAATAACAACACTGGGGGCTACCAGTTAAAAGGACAAATTCGTTTAAATTCAGATTTAGAACACAAGGATGTATTGACAGACGGCGTTTATCCAGAAATGAATCTGCAAGCCGGAGATAAGCTTTTAACACCAGAAATTCAAATCCAACGCCTGACAGCACAATTAACAGCCGCATATAATCGCATAGCTGCCTTGGAAGAACAATTATTGCTCAAAAGAATTCATTAAGTAGGTCGTTAAATTAAACATCACTCGTATCGTTTGGGCATGGGGCATTGGGCAAGCGGGCATGGGGGAGGCAGTGCGTTGGACGGGTCTCCCGGCTTAAAGCATCTGCCGTCATGGGGCAAGCGGGCATGGGGCAAGCGTCCAAGTAGGCAAGTGAAATACGCGATCGCTTCTTTTTATTCCCATTGCCCATTGCCCATTGCCCATTGCCCATTACCCATTGCCCATTACCCATTACCCATTACCCAATGCCCATTGCCCAATGCCCAATACCCATTGTTTCAATAACTCTTAACTAACGACTAATGACTATTGACTCGGCTCAAGCGTTCGAGTTGGGCTTCAATAGCTGCCAGAAGTTGGTTTTGTCGCCAATCTTGGCTTATATGGGCAGCAATGCAAGTGCCACCAGCGCCCATACCTTCTTTCACAAAACCTTGCTCATAAGCTTGGAGTTGGGAATAACGAGAATCAGCAAAACTTAATTGAGTTGCAAGTAGAGGTGGGGAAACATTATTTTCAGTTTTCCCACCTCTATTAATTAGTTGAGCTAATTCAACTGTAGCGCCAGAGGGGTCTTCTGCTACCCAGCGAGTTGTACCGACGACAACTGCTTTACTTCGCCAAGGTAAAGTATAAGCAGTAGCGATCGCACTCATCAAAGCATAAACCGCCAGCATTTGCGTCCCACCAGCTAGCATTACACCACAACGCCGACTCGCTGCAATAGCCATACCCGCCGCCACCACCTGCATCGGATCTCCCACTGCCGCTACAAGTTCTAGAGGATCTACGGGATTTTGGATTTTAGATTTTGGATTTTGGATTTTAGATTTTGGATTTTGGATTAAAACTTTTTTTACCTCAGTTCCTCCACCTCCCCCACTCCCCCCTTCCCCACGCCAGTCGCTAGAACGGAGGGAACCTCCGCAACGCGCTGGCTCCCCTCTCCCCCTCCAAACCTCCAACCCCGCTTGCACTACCGCCCACTTTTGCGTGTGGTTACAAACAGGATGGCTGCTATTAACTTTGCCCACTGCTTCAATACCCAAGCCAGTTAAAATCGCTAGGGCGGTTGTAGTTCCGCCGACTACGCACTCACCAACAATTAAATAGCCATCTTTTATTTTCTCACTTAGCCGTTCACCCCAAAGCAGCCCTTGCTTTAACAAATGATTTACCGTTGCTAAATCCATCGCTGCACCTTGACTTAAACACTTAGCCGGACAGCCACCCAAATCAATTACAGGTACAGCAGGCAGCTGGGGTAAGCCAGCATTAAACAAATAAACTGGAATCTCAAGTGCTTCAACTACAGCGCGAGAAATTAACACAGGTGACGCGCCAGCCTCCAAAGGTGGTAGGGCATATTGCGGCTTTCGTCCTGCACCGTAGTGTAAAAACTCAGCATCAGCAACGGCTGTGTATTTCCGATCCTCTGGAGTCCGACCGGCTGCGGAAATTCCCGGAATTAAACAAGTTTCGGTAAATCCTAATACACAGGCAAAAATCGGTGAAGTACCGCGATAACGTGCGATCCATGCTTCACCTTGTTCTATTTGGGTATAAATGCGAATCATAGGTTAGTTGGAGCGTTGTTGGTGAGTCAGTGCGTTGGGGAGGCAGTGCGGTCTTGGGGTTTCCCCCCGTTGTAGCACCTGCCGTCGGGTTTCCCGACAGTCACGCATCTGACTCTCCCGTTGGGTTGTTGGTTGGAGCGTTGTTTTACTAACCACTATCGACTAACGATTAACCACGCTCCCACTATCGACTAACCACTAACTATCCTTCATTATCCATCAGAACTTGCACCCAGCGTGGGGGACGAGGGATCGGATTGCCGAGGCGATCTAATAACAGCCATGCTGCTAGGTGAACGACGAATAGATAGATAAAATTGTTAATTATTATTAAGGCGATCGCTCCCACTTGAATGAAAAATACACTGGGAGTCGCCAAGATTCCTAGCTTCAAAAATAACCACTCTAGAAAATCTGTCGTCTGATTAATCAAATAAATCCATAAGTCTTCACCCGACAATACAGACAACAACCAGACGCGAAAAAATACCCCTAAAGTACCTAACAGCGTACCCAAGGTGATAGAAACAATCCAGGGAACGCGGCGATGCCAAGTTGCGCCTAAAAGCACGCCCATAAAAGCAAAAGGCATGACAAACAGCAAACTGCGAACCGGTCCCATCAACACCGAAAGCAGCAACCCGGAAACAACCGCCGCCATCCATGCTGCGCGGTTGCCCCAACGAAGATAAACTAAAGCGATCGGCACGGGAAAAAATATCCGCAAAACTGGTCCCAACGGAAAGTAATTGTTAATAAACCAAATCAAACTAGAGGCACTTGCTAAAAATGCCGTTTCCACCATTCGCAAAGGCGCATCAGCTTTTAACTGTTGTCGGCTAAAATTCTCTTGTTTGTCTAACAATTCATCAGCCTCGATTTGGGATTTAAGGGAGTGGCGTTCTTCTGGCTCATCTGGCAGAGAATCTGAAATAGTCATATATAACAAGTTAAACTATCATTTTTTCTAGGGCTAATAAATCGGGAACACAAATAATGTCTTGATCCCGTTTAATCAAGCCTTTTTTTTCCAGCCTTGTCAATACTCGTGTAACTGTTTCCCGCGCCAGTCCACTCAAACTACTTAATTCCCGGTGAGGTAAATTGGGAATTTCCGTTCCTGTCTGCCCTTTTTTTCCCTGTCCCTCTGCTAAAAACAGTAACGTGTCAGCCACCCGCGACTGACTATCAGATTCGCGCAATCGCAATCTTCGATTTACTTGTCGCAAGCGTCGTGCCATTAGTTGCGATAATCTAACTCCCGCCAAGGGTTCTGTGTGTAGTAATTTCACAAAATCCTGTGCCGGCATACTGCCTATCACCGTCGGAGTCAGAGTAATCACGTCAGTTGAACGAGGCACTTCATCTAGCGCTGCCATTTCTCCAAATAATTCGCCCTTGCCGATAATATTCAGCGTTACCTCTTTGCCTTCTAAATTGTATGTACGAATTTTTACCCATCCATCGATAATAAAATATACAGAACCTCCCCAGTCATTTTCCAGCAAAATGACTTGATTTGCCGGGTGAGTGCGGGTGACAAGATGAGTTAAGGCTGGTTCCACAACGTCTTCTGGCAACCCTTGGAAAAAGGGCGCACTTGCGATCCAGGGATTGGGAGGTGCGTGCAAAGTATATCAGTCCTTGATGACAACAGATTTATTAAAGCTGGATGTTACACAACAAACAAGAGTGTCATTTTCAGCGGTGACGATCGCCACACAGCCCCACACGAACATAAAACTTAACTATGTTACACAAAAAAGCGATGTTGTCGCTTTCTCTCAAAAATCTTTACCATGAAGATTTTAAACAAGTGAAAGTTTTGTGTAAAGCAGTTTGTGAGCGTGCGATCGCCACTGTTGTTTGCCCCAACTGCAAACATTATCACTTAAAACAAAACTTCATCAATGATACTAAATATAATTAATTTTGGCTTTTTTATCTTTTCTATGATAAAGGTAATGTTTCCTGTTTCCTGTCAACGTTGCTCGACTGCGTTACCCTCAAAATGGCACATGGAAGAATGAGCAATGCGGTGTGGCTCCCACTCAACGCATGGTTGTGCGTCTGTTCCACCACTTCTGTGTACCGCGCTTGGTGGCATGACTCCTTCCTATTTCAGGTAAAGTAACTTCTATAAAAGATAACGTACAGTTCTAGCTAAGGTAAATCACAGTGACTTCCCGCGCCGAAGAAATTCAAAGACTAATCGCAGATATTGACGACTTATTCGCTAAAAGCGGCAAACGCTTACCCAGAGTTCTATCCGGTCAGGCAGCACAAGAGCCAAGACAGCTTTTAGAACGAATTCGCGACTTTCTCATCAAATTAAGGGACGAATCAGAAAACAAGCTTGCCGAACAGCCACAATTATCGCCAATACTCGCGAAATTTGCCGATCGAGGTAATAGTGAGTCTTCACCACAGCCAGATCAAAACCAACAACAGAGTGTCCACCCCCCTGAGCAAAAAATTGATTTTTCCGCATTGCTTCAGCCGTTGCAAGCAGAATTACAAACTTTGTTGCAAGAGCGAGCCACTTTAGTACAGGAAATCAGACAATTAGAGCAACGGCGATTGCACAACTACTCCTTAACCCAGCAGATGGCAAATCAGGAGCAGATGATTTCCGAATTTTTGCAGGTGTTGATGAATCGCATAGTGCCAATAACGCCACAACTAACAGATAATTTAGCATCAGGCGCGAGCCAGCAACTCGATACTAATTACTCAACAGAAGTAGAATCTACCTCGACTCCACCATTTTTAGAATCAACACCCCCAGAACAGTTAACACGCTTTGCTGCGGAGTTGGATCGCCGTCTTTTATCGCTAGATGGAACTGTGAATGTCGTCTTTGAAGCACTACAGCGCAACATTCACACTTACCACGAGTCATTATCTCAAGCGTTAGCGAGAATGCACAGCCAAGGAGTGCAAACAGAACACTTGATGAGCAGCTTTCTCAACAATTTGACTTCTCAATTGCAGCAATCTTCTTTAAGAAGAGAAAACGAAACCTCTTCATCACCGACAATTATTCAACAAGATACCCCCGCGACAACAAATCTAGATACAGTACTTTTGCAACTTGGTGTGGATGAGCCAAAACTCGTTACTGCTAATACTACAACTCCAACCGCATCAGTGCCGAATGCTCAGTTAGTTGTTGATGAAGTAGATCAGCTTTACGCCAGTTTGTTTGGTACTGAAAATCTCACCGAGCAAAGCCAGAAAATTGACACAAATCGAGAATCGGATATTACAGATAAGTTATCTGTGACCGCTTCGACTCCTTTATCAATGTCGAATATCGTCCAGCCACCAGAAAGCCCCACAAAATTACAACAATCGGTTGTTCGGGATGAAGTCACACCAGAAATAATTAATCAGGAAACAAATGTTATAGATGATGTATCGGCTTTGACCACAGATTCTTCACAACTTTACGCCACAAACGAAGTGCAACAACCGGAAAATCCAGTTGTTGTACAAGATGCTTGGCTGCAAGAATCAAATGTTATAGATGATGTATCGGCTTTGACCACAGATTCATCACAACTTGGCGGCACAAACGAAGTGCAACAACCGGAGAATCCAGTTGTTGTACAAGATGCTTGGCTGCAAGAATCAAACGCGGATCTTCTGGATGCAAGCAACCCCACACCAGCAATATCAGATACTTATGAAAAATTAACACTGAATAATACTGAGAATATTTTGCCGTCAGCAGAAGATGTAACACCTGTGCCTGTTGAAGAACCGACAATTGCCGATACAATTACTGTCTTGGGCGACTTGTTAATTAATGTAGCGCCAGATACTTCAGAAACTCCAAGTTCGTTATTTGTGCAGAAAGATGAAGATCCTTCGCCAAACTATATTAGCGCTTCTCCCCAGGAAAATTTACTCTCTCAAGCTGAAGCGATCGCTGACTCTGTTTTTGATATTTCCTTAGACGAAGACCAGTTAGAGCAATTAAATCAAGATTTAGCTGATTTCGATCGGCAATTAAATTCTCAGTCACAACCAGAAATCAACTTAGAAAATCAATTTCTAGCAGAAAATACTTTGACTGCCGCTGAGTCTGTTGTCGAGGTGTTAGAAATTTTCCCCGCGTCAAGTGAAAAAACTGAACCGACAGCATTGCTAAGTTCCGGCAGGGCAAATCAACCAGAATCGCTCAATCTTGATGGTTCAGTTTGGTATCTGGGAATCGATTTGGGTACAACTGGAATTTCTGCGGCACTGTTGAATCGCTCCACTAATGTTGTCTATCCTCTTTATTGGTCAGCAGAAAAGCAATCGGCAGCAACTTTATTAAAACCATCGTTTCGTTTACCAGCAGAAGTTTATTTACCTGCGGCTTCTGTATCTGGTAGCGAGATGTCCACAGAAGCACTCCACTCAGAAGCGCCAGTAGCTGTGGCTTCTCCTCAGGCAGGAGTAGCTACTAGCAATTCTCCCTCTTTAGCGCAAACAAACAGTGTTTATTCAGCGCAGTTGAAGCCTTATTTACAAATAGCGATACCCTACAAAAACGAGCTAGATAAATGGGAACCTGTGTTGCAATTAAATGAATTTTCCGCCGGTCCTTTGATTTGGGTTGTGCGATCGCTCTCGAAATTGCTGTTAACTCTCAAATGCGTAAGCACTAGCACTACACCAGGTTTAACAGCCGCAGCTGTTGGTATAGATGAACAAAGTTTTCGGACAATTATCAATAATATTGCTGGTGTAATAATAACTTGTCCATCTAACTCGTCGGAACAATATCGCTTTAATGTCCGCGAAGCTTTACTCACCAGCGAAATAGTGCAGCATCCACAGCAAGTATTTTTTGTCGAAGAAGCGATCGCTAGTTTGCTCAGTGAACTTGACGGTGCTAACGGTGAGACTGTACAATTGTGCGTTCCTCAAGGTTCTCCTCCGCCAATTCAAAGCGATCGCCGTCCGATTGGTAGCACTCTGACAATTAATATTGGCGCAACTTCCACAGAAATGGCGCTAGTCGATTTGCCAGAAAACCTGCAAGAACTCACACACAGTAATTTTATGCTCCACGGTTTTGCTTATGCTGGCAAAGGAATTGAGCAAGATATTATCTGTCAGTTACTGTTTCCCCAAAAATGGCAACAACCACGTTCCTCAACACAAGACGATAGCAAAACTACTAGCAGTAATGCTTGGCATTGGCAACCAGCGATTCCTGGTTTAGATCGGATGCAGCTGTCAAGTTTGAATTTAGAAGAATTAGAACTTCCTCGACCTGGGGAACCGGATATCACAACTCGCATTCGTCTTCAGCAACGGCTCGAAAGTTCTCTTTTGGGACAGGCGGTGTTAGATGCCGGACTTGCTTTAAAATTGATTTTACAGCACCAAGAATCTTTTACTTTGGAATTGGCAGATCGGCGATGGGTGTTGCATCGGCGAGATTTAGAGGCGAATGTATTTGTTCCGTTTGTGCGACGCCTCAACCGAGAACTTAACAGATTGTTAGTAGCGAAGGGAATTCCTACAGAAGCAATTAATCAAGCTATACTCACCGGTGGAGTGGCTACTTGCGGTGCGGTGAAAAGTTGGCTGCGGCAAAAACTCCCCAACGCTAAGATTATTCAAGATTTATCTAGCAGTGACGGTGTTCCCACTTGTAGCCGGGTTGCTTATGGTTTAGCGATGTTGCCTTTGCATCCCCAAGTTGTAGAGGTAGCCAAGCAACAGTATACAGATTATTTCTTGTTTAGTGAATTGCTGCGACTAATGCCAGAGCGATCGCTATCTTTTAACGAAGTTATTCAGTTATTCGAGAATCAAGGCATCAATACCCGTACTTGTCAGCAACGCTTGCTGGCTTTTTTAGAAGGTGAGTTACCTCCTGGTTTGATTCCTTCTAGTCAAGACTCCAACTGGCTGACTCAGACTTCAAAAGAAAATCCTGACTATAAAGCGATCGCCGCTGCCCCACTTTTTGACAAACAAGGTAGCCTTACCTATCGTCCCAATTTCCAACAACTACAAGCACTGCGTCGCTATCTCGATGCTATCAAAGCCAGTACTCAGCAATCCTTTGACGAACCTTACACAGTTAATTTCGTACTTGTCAGCAACTAGATTGCTGCTTGAAAGTTCGTAGTAACGGCTTTAGCCGTTGTAATTCAGCGCTCTTCTCGCTCACTACCAATTAGCAAATAGTTTTACATAACACGCAGCCATCCTTAGTATAAATACTTGGTTCTACTGGCATCCAGATTGCGTGTTATTGTTTTTTTATGTATTTGCTTCAGAGAAAATACTGAAAATTTAAAAAACTCTGCGTAATTGAAAGATTAGATAAAATTTGCCGTTTCCGCATTTACTCAAGAAAATTTCTTGTCTATATTGGCATTTAACAACATATAAATCAGTAAAAACCGAATTATAGCCGTGTCCACCTGTACTTCTAATACAGAATCTTTTGTTGTAAATGATTTTGTAACTATAAATCATTCTATACACGCATCAACAGTAAGCACTGTCAAACGATTAATTGACATTTTTGGAGCGATTATCGGATTGATGGTTACAGCAGTAGTGTGTATTCCCGTAGCGATCGCCAACTTGATTGACAGCCCAGGTCCAATATTTTATTCTCAAATTCGCTGCGGTCTTAACGGAAAACCCTTCCGCATGTGGAAATTTCGCTCAATGATCGTTGGTGCCGATAAACTCAAGCATCTAGTAACAAACGAGGCAAAAGGTCACATTTTTAAATCTATTCGCGATCCTCGCATTACTCGTGTCGGTAAATTTTTGCGGCACACCAGCTTAGACGAATTTCCTCAATTTTGGAACGTCTTAATCGGAGACATGAGTTTAGTTGGTACTCGTCCACCCACTCCTGATGAAGTAACACAATACGAACCACACCATTGGCAAAGATTGCAAGTTAAACCAGGCATTACCGGCGAATGGCAAGCTAATGGTCGTTCCTCCATTAACGACTTTGAAATTATCGTCAGCATGGATATTGACTATCAGCGTAAGTGGTCTGTTGCCTACGATTTAAGTCTTCTAGTCAAAACTGTTTGGGTCGTATTTAAAAAAAGCGGTGCTTATTAATACGACTAACGTAAAAACTCTCTCAAACTCTCCCAAACTCTGTGTACTCTGCGTCCTCTGCGGTTCGTTTTCCATTATCCTATCTTCCAATCCACGCCGAAAAGAATTATTTAACCCTTCACACCCGCATCAGTTTCCGTCGGTACAATATAACGTTGTAAAAACAGAAATAATATCAACACCGGCGCAATCGAAATTACCGAACCAGCAGCTACCAACCGCCAATCTAGGGAAAACGTACCCGCTAATTTCGCGACTCCCAAAGGTAGAGTGTATAACTGTTCATCTTGGATGACAATTAAAGGCCAAATAAAGTCACTCCAAGAACCAATAAATACGAAAATAGCCAAAGTTACCAAAGCAGGGCGAATCGCTGGCAACATAACATACCACCACAAGCCTAACTCTGAGCAGCCATCCATTCTCGCAGCTTCTTCCATTTCTTTAGGAACACTAATAAAAGCTTGCCGCAACAGAAAAATCCCAAATGCAGAAGCCAAGCTAGGAAAAATCATTCCCAAATAAGTGTTTCTCAAACCCATTTGCACTGTCAAAATGTACAGGGGAATCATCACGATTTGGAAGGGAATCATAATCGTGGAGACGATCGCCACAAAAATCCAGTCTCGTCCTGGAAAGGACAATCGAGCTATCGGGTAAGCTGAAGCCGCGCAAAACAGTACATTTAAGCCCACAGTCAGCACCGCCACTAAGGTACTGTTGAATAAGTACTGCCCAAAAGGTAGAGATTGCCAAACTAAGACAAAGTTATTCAAAGTAGGTTGATTAGGCAATAATTGCAGCGGCGTCGCAAAGATATTTTCTGTCTTGCTTTTCAACGCCGTACTCAAAAGCCACAGCATAGGAAACAGCGTCATTAAGGCGATCGCTCCCAATAACCCATACATCCATAACCAATTTTTGCTTTTAATTAAAGTCATTTCTCTTTCTCCACTCTCTTTTACAACTTATTAATTACCATAGATTATTTGCTGCTTTTACAACGTTATATCCGGCAAATATCTATCCTAAAATAAGTTTAATTGCTTGTGTTTGTCAAACGAACATAGTAATATAGTAAGTGTATTTTACTAACTACATAGCGTTGTAGTTGGTGCGTCGAGGACAATTGTCCTCGGCGCGGAATTTAAAAATTTATTTGGGAATTTATTTATACCTTAATTTTCTTAATAAATACCATAACTAGAAAAATTCCTTGTAACTCGTAACAACTAACCCAACGGGAGAGCCAGTTGCTTCAAGTCGGCAGAGCCGACGGCAGATGCTTCAAGCCGGGAAACCCGGACGCCAGACGCCTCAAGTCGGCAAAGCCGCCCACGGCGCTGGCTCTCCAACGCACTGCCTCCCCAACGCACTGGCTCACAACTAACAATTAACAACTAACTTCTACAAGCAGTCAACCCCATTTCAGTGCAAACATTTTGTAACGGCTGATCCCAAGACTCAACTGGTAGCTGTGGTAGATAGGCAAAATCAAATACAATTCCGATAGTCGGCTTTGTGGAACACTCAGGAGAACTCAGCAGGCGATCGTAATATCCACCCCCATAACCCAAGCGATATCCTTGATAGTCGCAAGCCACACTGGGAATGATAATCAAATCCACTGACGCAGGCTTTATAGTTGGTGCGTCGGCATGAGGTTCGATAATACCATAACCGTTTTTTTGCAGGGAATCTTCTTTTGTGTAGAGATGCCAGCAAAGCGAGTCACCGACGCAGCGTGGAAATCCCCATCTTTTAGTAATCTGGGCATCTTTCCCACCGTCAAAAGGTGCAAACAGTGGACTGAGGTCAGGTTCTTGGCGGAAACTGAAATAAGCCAGGATGGTTTTTGCTTGAGTAAACAGTGGTGAGGAAGTTATGTGAGTGCAGATGCGATCGCTATGAAGTTTCCATTCTGCCACCGACATTGATTGACGTGTTTTGATAAGCGATCGGCGTAACTCTGCTTTTTCCATTTAGAGAAATTTTCTTTTAATCTAACCGACGTCCTGTGAGATCCACGAAAATATCTTCTAAATTAGAAGCACGCACCATCATCCCGGTTTTATCTTTTTGTTGATCTAGATAAACATTAGCTTCTGACAGAGTGGGGAAAAATAGATATTGAGTGCGATCGCCAACTTGCTTCATCACCAAACCTTGACCATGTAAGGAGCGCAACTGTTGTAGAGTTCCCAAAGAAATCAGCTTTCCGCCATCCATAATACCAATGCGTCCTGGCTTATCACCGCCAAAAGCATCGCATAAATATTCGACCTCATCCATATAATGGGTCGTTAGTAGCATCGTCATTCCTTGCTTATTCAAATCTCGAATAATTTCCCAAAGGCGTCGTCTTGTTTGCGGGTCAAGTCCTACCGTCGGTTCATCTAAAAACAGAATTTGCGGTTGATGCAACAAAGCTCTCGCTATCTGTAACCGTCGCTTCATCCCCCCAGACAAAGTTTTTACTAAACCATTGCGTCTGTCTGCTAGCTCTACATAATCTAGCCATTGATTAATTAATCGCTGTCGCTGTGGATTGGCAATGTGATGCAGCCTTCCGTGCAACTCCATATTTTCCCATACTGTTAAATCTGCATCTACACTGACTTGTTGCAAAACTACACCAATGCTTTGCTTTGCCAATATCGGTTGTTTTACCACATCATATCCAGATACTTCAATCCGCCCTTGGGATGGTTTCGTTAAGGTGGTTAGCATCCGAATTGTCGTAGATTTACCTGCACCATTGGGACCGAGTAGACCAAATATTTCACCTGCTTCAATTGTGAATGAAAGATCGTTCACCACAGGTACATTGTTATATAGCTTGTAGACGTTTTCTAGGTAGACAGCAGCGGTCATGGATACTTTGCATATGATTGTGAATTCATCCTTAAACTAGCATTCCTGCCGCCAGGACACTTACTTAAAAAGTAGAATTCTTACCGATGAAAGCCAAAATTGGTCAACGGGCAATGGGCAATGGGCTGGGAATAAAAGATTTTTTCCATGCCCCATGCCCTATACCCCATGCCCAATTCCCAATTCCCAATGCCCTATGCTGGGAATGCCTTGACTAATTCATCGCCGGGAATAACTGTGGTGTAGAAGACATAGTTATGATTAGCTACATAACGGCGATCGCTTTTTATTATCGCCATGAACTCGCGGTGTCCCTCGCGTCTGCGTCCCACTAAACAACCCGCACTGGCAGCGCGAATATTATTTTGGGGAAAATCAAAGCCATAGTGTTGATTAACCGCGAAAAGACCTGTGTCAAGTTTGTCGCCAGTTCGTTTAAAATCTTGGTTAAAATCTCGGCAGACAGTGATATCATCAACCTGAACTAATGCTTCGTGAGGCTCTGCCGTGCCGTGGGTTCCCACAGACCAAGATTTGTATTGCCCAAATTGAATTCTCGCAGCTCCTTGAGGATTCATCGGCATATAAGTATAATGGCTACCTGGTTCGGTGGTAGCTTGCCAGTGATTGACGATTTTGGGAACACCATCCACAACTTCAATGACTATCCGTCGATCGTTAAATTCATTCGGTGCATCATTATTGAGGCTGCCGTCTTCATTCATCCCCTCAATGTAAACAATGTTGTATTCCTTGGGTTCGGCGAATATAACATAATTTTTGGATTGCATATATTTAACAATCCGGCTTGCAAGGTCATTGCTTAGTTTTAAGGGAGTTTTAGGAAGTTCGTCTCGTTTAGTTTCAATCAGTTCTTTAGCTGTGACTTTTCCTAAAAATTCAGCTTCTCCTGTCTTTGTTAAGTTTTGAAATTTTTTCAGTGCTGCTGCGGAAAGCGGTCCAAACTTGCCGTCAGCAGGAGGTTCCAGCAGACCTAAGCCAATTAATTGTATCTGAACTTGACGAGCCAAGTCTGGATCTTCAGCGATCGCCTCAAACCCATACTTATGATCTGTTCCCAAAAACTCTTGTAATTTCATATTGCGCCCTTTAACTCTTAGTTATCACATCTGCTAACTAATAGGTGCAAAACTCAAGAAATTATGCACTCACTCAGTTTGTATGCTTCAAAATTCTTTACTTACCATAACTGGTTGCGATCTAAAAACCCGATTTTTCTTGTCTTCGCGTTACTTTTAGCAGTTATTTAATAACGATTCTCTTTGAAAATATACCCTTGGGTAGATTATTTCGTCAAAATGATTATTTGTTACAAAATTTAAAATTATCGTTTCAAACAATACTTTTGTATAGTAAAAACATTTAAATAGAAAATATTTTCGTAAAAATACTGATAAAAACGGAAAATTTAAGAAATAACCTGTCAGTTATAGCGCTGTTTTACAACAGAGGCAGTGGCAGCAAAAACCAGAACGAAAGCAGATGAGCGGAATATTGCTGTAAAAAAAGTTAATTATTTGTATAAATAACATCTAATTTAAGTGACTTCTTAACTGACATTTTTTCATGTCATGAGCGATATTTGGGAAGAAATAAGTAATTTCTAGGCAATCAGCCGAAAAATAAAAAAAGGTTAATTTTTTGTATAAAAAAATCAATTTTTTCAGAAATGAGCTAACTTCAAAACACGGAGAAAAGTCTGTGTTCTCATTTGAGGCAAGAAAAATGACAGAAGTATCAGTTCGTCTTCGCGATCTCAAACCGGAATATCAGAAGCTTTGGCAAAGCTGTCAAATCAAATCTGACCAATTAGATACCACCAAGCAGATAGTTGCGAAAATCAAGACAAATCGCGATCACTACCAAGCTGTACAACAAAAAATTAATGTACCTTGGTACTTTATTGCGGTCATCCACAATATGGAATCCTCCCTTAGCTTCAGCAAACATCTGCACAACGGCGATCCCCTAAAAAAACGTACCGTAAATGTCCCAGCAGGTAGACCAGTCCCCGACCCCATTAAAGGTTGGGACGTAGGCTACACATGGGAAGAAAGTGCTATTGATGCTTTGACAAAAGGAGGCAAAGATTTAGACAAAGTAAAAGATTGGAGTTTACCCGCACAACTTTGGCAAATTGAACAATACAACGGTTTTGGTTACAGGCAAAACCATCCAGATATTCTCACCCCTTATCTGTGGTCGGGCACTAACCACTATACCAAAGGTAAGTACACCTCTGACGGAAAATGGAATGCGAATGCAGTTTCTGAGCAAATCGGTGCGGCTGCTTTACTAAAAATTTTGATTAAAGAAGAAAATCTCAACATTCTCATGGCTTAATGGGAATTGGGCATGGGGCATTGGGCATTAGGCATGGGGCATGGGGACAAGAAGACAAGGGGACAAGGGGACAAGAAGACAAGGAGGAATTACCAATCCCCATTGCCCATTGCCCGATGCCCATTGCCCAATGCCCATTGCCCATTGCCCATTGCCCGATGCCCATTGCCCAATGCCCATTGCCCGATGTTAAATAATCATGTGATTTAAGTAACAAGTTTTTCAGAATCTTCTTTAACTTTGATGCTGACACTGATATAAGATAAATGTATTGATACAGGCACAAGCCCCAAACTTTGTGATCCCGATGTATACAAGTGAGTTGACTAAGTATCCTCCCAGAACAGAGATTGCAAACACAAGCCGCATTCTCGTGGTAGAAGATGAAGAATTAATTCGGGAAATGTTGGTTGTCGCTTTGGAGGAGGAGGGTTACGGGGTGGTAACTGCCTCGGATGGACGAACGGCTCTAGAATATCTCAAAAATTTTGAACCCAACTCTGGAGAGATTCTTTTTGACTTAGTTATCCTTGATTTGATGCTGCCTCAAATCAATGGACTGGATATTTGCCGCTTGCTGCGTCATCAAGGAAATCCAGTACCAATTTTGATGCTGAGTGCTAAAGGTAGTGAAACTGACCGCGTTTTGGGTTTAGAAGTCGGGGCAGATGATTATCTGACTAAACCTTTTAGTATGCGGGAGTTAGTCGCTCGTTGTCGAGCTTTACTTCGGCGTCAACGCTTAAGCACTTTGCCCGTAGTGCCAGTTTTACATTATAAGGAAGTGACACTAAATCCCCAAGAGTGTCGCGTTATGGTTCGCGGTCAAGAAGTGAATTTATCGCCTAAAGAGTTCCGCCTTTTAGAATTGTTCATGAGTTATGCTCGTCGGGTATGGTCGCGAGAACAATTGCTAGATCAAGTTTGGGGACCAGATTTTGTCGGGGATAGTAAAACTGTAGACGTTCACATCCGCTGGTTACGCGAAAAATTAGAGCAAGATCCCAGCCGTCCAGAATATATCGTGACTGTGAGAGGTTTTGGCTATCGATTTGGATAATTGATGACGATAGTTGTTAGTTTTTAGTTGTTATAAAGTAACTAAAAACTTGCGATGCTGGTATTGGTTTTTTTTCTGGGTTTAGCCATAGGCATTGGGTTTTGGATTTGGCAACAAATTCAACTAAATCGCTATTTGGGACGAGTCCTGCGACCTTTTGCCCCCGATTCTTCTAAGGTAATGCTACCGCTGATTCCTCGTTTGCGGGATGAAATTGCCTTAGTTGAGCAGCATCAGCAAGATTTACAGCAGTCGCTGCAAACTTATGAAAAAGTGCTGGATTTCGCACCAGTGGGGTATTTGCAAGTTGATGAAGAAAATCAATTGCTGTGGTGCAATCAGCAGGCACGAGAGATATTGTATTTGCAAAGGTGGCAACCAGGACAGGTGCGCTTATTGCTAGAACTGGTAAGATCCTATGAACTGGATCGGTTAATTGAGCAAACACGCGATCGCTCTTCTTGCCAAATCAAAGAATGGGTGTTTCACCCCTCTTGTGAAAACGCCGCAGCCATGTTAGAATTGAAATCTCTAGCTTTGCGAGCGTCCAGCTTGCCTTTACCCAATGGACAAGTAGGGGTATTTCTGGAAAATCGCCAACCACTGCTAGATATGAACGCAGCACGCGATCGCGCATTTTCCGATCTGGCACACGAACTGAAAACTCCCCTGACTTCGATTCGTCTGGTCGTAGAAACATTACAAAACCGCTTAGAATCACCTTTGAATCGTTGGGTTGACCGCTTAATGCAAGAAGTTGACCGACTAATTAGCTTAGTGCATAGCTGGTTAGAACTCACCAAAATCGAAACAAACCCAGGAATTGAACTACATCCAGAAGTAGTAGAAGTGCGATCGCTAATTGCCTCTGTCTGGGCAACACTAGAACCGATAGCACAGCAACACCAACTAACTCTTGACTCAAGAGGAGGCGAAAATCTCTGGATTAAAGCAGATAAATCGCGGATTTACCAAGTATTTCTCAATTTGCTCGATAACAGCATCAAATACAGTCACCCTGGTACAAAAATTTACGTAGAGGCGAAAATCATCCCCATAAATAATAACTATAGTGACAATTCTTCTCCCCAAAGTCTGGAAATCAATATAATAGATTCCGGATTCGGTTTTTCGGCAAGCGATTTGCCTTATGTTTTTGAGCGATTTTACCGAGGAGATACAGCCAGAACTCGTGAATCACAGCCAGAGGGTAACTCAAAAACGGGAATTGCTGGTACTGGTTTAGGTTTGGCGATAGTTAAACAAATCATCCTCGCCCACGGAGGTTCGATTAAAGCCATGAATCATCCCGAAACAAAAGGTGCATGGCTGCAAATTGTATTCCCAGAAGTAGTGGCAAACTCCCAAAGCCAAGACTATAGTTAAACAATATCTTCATGTTTGAGACGAAAAATGACCAAAGCAGTCTTTGATAGTCCCAATCCTGAAAGACCCCAGCTAGCACGCGCTATGAGACGTTTAGAACGGGATGTGTTACGTATGGGTGCTTTGGTCGAACAATCATTTCGCCTCAGTCACCAAGCTTTAATTGCCCGGAACTTAACCGCAGCTGAGGAACTTCCCCGATTAGATAAAAAAATTGACCGCTTTTATAAACAAATCGAATTAGACTGTACGGCAATCATGACCCTGCAAGCACCGACAGCTCAAGATTTGCGATCATTGAGTGCTATTATGCAGTTGGTGCGCGACCTGGAACGCATCGGCGATTATGCTAAAGATTTAGCTGAAATTGCCGTGAAAATCTTTCCTTATCCGCCTCATCCTACTTTACCAGAAATTGCCGTCATGTTTCACCACGCCCAAGCTATGCTAGCTACTAGTTTGGTGGCTTTGGCAGATTTGGATGAAGTCAGCGGACGCAGTATCAAACGTTTAGATGATGCTGTAGATAATGCCTACGATCGCGTTTATCAAACTTTAGCTTACCAACGAGATGTCCCAGGTGTAGTTGAACCAATTGTCTTGCTAGCTTTAGCAATTCGCTGTCTCGAACGTATGGCAGATCACGCCACCAACATCGGTCAACGAGTAGCATACATCGTTACCGGTCAACGCGGTTAATTGGGCATGGGGCATGGGGCATTGGGCATTGGGCAATGGGCAATGGGCAATGGGCAATGGGCATTGGGAATAAAAAGAAGCTAGACGTATTTTACTTGCCCACGCAAAACCATGCCCGATGCCCCATGCCCGATGCCCCATGCCCGATGCCCCATGCCCCATGCCCAATGCCCCATGCCCAATGCCCAATTCCCCAGACAATTTAGAAATTTTGTAGTAGTGGATACCGGTTTTCCACAATTTTTTTTGGTAATGTGTGACAAGAAATTAATTCTTGGTAAAAAACATACATTACATTTAAGTGTAACTTTTGGTTAAACTCTAAAAATGAAATTAATTTTATGTGAGGTTGCGCTTTATTTACGTAGGGGCAATTCATGAATTGTCCCTACTAGAGCGTAAGCGCGTGCGTAATTCCGCGCTTACGCATCTTCATACAAAATTGGTATTAGTTAACAATTTCTTTTTATACTATGGAGATATAAGTATATAATAAACAATATAAGTACAAAGATAAATATTTTTTGCTCAAGCAAATCAAATATTTGTTAAATAACATACATTTCACGAAAAGCTTACCTGTTCTTAATCTTTGACGTTTAAAGTAACCAAAGATCGGCATTGCTGAATGTTCCTTCATATCTCACTCTCTGTTTATGCTGTAATCGATAAAACTGATGAGTATCAAACGTCGGGAATTTTTGCTGTTATTGGGAGGAAGTGCAGGTGCAGTAGCACTTGGCTCTCTGGGTGGATGTGATAAAAAAGATACATTAAAAAGAATAGCTACCACGGTAAATTCATTTTTATTTAAACCGATAAAAGGTGCTATACCCTTAGAAACGGCTGGCTTTAAACCAGAACAGCAAAAAGAAATTTACAGCACCCATGAAGTTGTAGATGATTTAGTATTACCACAAGGCTTTCAATACCAAGTTATTGCAGCTTGGGGTGATAAAGTCGGTGATTCGCGCTTTGGTTACAACAACGATTATTTATCTTTTGTGCCAACAAGTGAAAACGAAGGATATCTCTCAGTTAACTTTGAATATATCAGTGCCATCCCATGGATGCAGACATATCAGCAAGTAATTGGCAAATCATTACCATTTGCAGAGGTAAAAACAGCACTGAATTTGAATGCATCCGGGAAAAATGAAATTAATGCCTATGCTTTGCCAGATAATGATTCACTAAAAGCGAAAATCAAGGAAATCTGTTCAGAAGCCCTTTTAGATCAAGGATTGGGGATTATCTCGATTAGAAAAACAGCTGCGGGTAAATGGGAAAGAACTAATTCTCCAAGCGATCGCCGAATTAGTGGAATTTCCGGCTTAGAAGACAAGCGTTATTTAAAAGCAACCGGTCCTGCGGTAGCGGTGTTTCGCAAAAAGCAAGGACAGGGATATATTGATAAATTAGGCGATGTCTTACGACAAGCCGCTTTGCGTCTACGCATTATCGGTTCTTTCGCTAACTGCGCCAGTGGAACAACACCTTGGGGTACAGTCTTAAGTGCAGAAGAAAACTTTCAAGCGCAAGTACCAGAATTAGTATATGCCGATGGAACATCCTTAGACCCAAGTAAGCGACCTTTTGCTTTGGGTGATGAAGAACTTTTCGGACAAGGTAATGTTTTCGGATTAGCGGGAAATAAATATGGCTGGATTGTCGAAGTCGATCCAGCAAACCCGAATGATTACGGGACAAAACATACTTGGTTAGGACGATATCATCATGAAGCGGTTGGTGTGCGGGTTGAAGCAGGCAAACAACTAGCATTTTATTCGGGATGCGTAGACGCGTTGGCGAAGCCTCTCGAAGAGAAGCGGCTTGTCGTCAGACATCGCCGAGGAGGACATATATATAAATTTGTGAGTAGCGATCGCGTCACCAACCCCAAAGATAAAGCTAATTCCCAACTGTTGCAAAAAGGAATGCTTTACGCTGCCAAATTTAACCCTGATGGTACCGGTCGCTGGATTCCCCTAAAAGCAGACACACCCGTAGATCCAGATGTTCCTAAGCTAATCGCGGGAAACATCATCCGTCTACCAAAAGGTGCGACAAGCGAAGGCAAAGCCGGTTTTCAACCTTTACCAGAACCAATTGAAGGAGTTAATCTACAAATCACCAAAGACGAAGAAATTAGCTTTTTTAAACAAAACTACAAAAAATTAGGCGACCTTTACACGGGTAATAGTGAAGAACAGCAAGGTGCAATTTTAATTGACGCACATTATGCCGCAAATGCCGCCGGTGCAACCTGCACAGCGCGTCCCGAAGATACGGAAATTGCTTTTAGTGGCGATTTGTACATTAGCTTTACCTCTGGTTCTCCTGATAAAGAGGGGGGTCCCGATATCAGAGTTTTCAAAAGTCCTAAAGGTGAAGCACCCTATGAGTATGGCTGGGTGATGCGTTTAACTGAAGACAACAACGATCCCGCAGCAGATAAATTTAAATGGCAAATGTTAGCAACAGGAGGTGAACCCGCAGCAGGTGGTATGGGTTTCGCCAATCCAGATAATTTGCTGTTAGATCGTAGCGGAAATGTCTGGATGGTAACAGATATGTCCAGCAGTAAAATGAATAGTGCCATCATTAATCGCCTTAATGACCAAGGTAAACCTGCTAACATATCGGGTTTGTTTGGTAACAACGCTCTGTGGTTTATTCCCACCAGTGGTGAAGAAGCAGGTAAAGCTTTTCTATTTGCCACAGGACCTATGGAGTGTGAAACCACAGGTCCTTTGTTCACTGAAGACGAGCAAACAATGTTCCTCTCAGTGCAGCATCCAGGTGAAAGCAACGGTATCCGTAAAAACCAAGCTTCAGAAAGCAGAGAATTTTTAGTTACCACTACCACGGGTGAAGAATTTATGCAAACTCGACAAGTTCCCATTGGCTCGAATTGGCCCAGCAAAACTCCCAATTCTCCACCGAAGCCAGCAGTTGTTGCGATTACTAAATCTTCATCTACTTGACAAATTATTTCAATAATAGTAGGCTAATGACAATTTAATAGAGCATCTTTTATACAAATCATTAGCAAATTTTAAACTGCAATATATAAAATTCACCTGACAATATGTGATGCTAATGCCATGTCATAACTTCTAAAAGCTACCACCCGATTTGAGTAACGCTTCCTCAGGCGGTATGACCTGCTCAAATTATTAGTTGAATAATCTCCAGACACTATTTGGCAATTCAATTTGAGATTTGCCGATGATTCAAATTATCCCAACTTACTTTAAAGCGGTTTTTCCTTTGAAACATCTATCCTTTGACTGAATGAGCGTGGTGATGAGTGTTCTAGCAAGCATTTGCCTTGCATAGATTGGGTTTTGCATTCCTTGATAATTTTTAAATCTACCAAACAACTTCTATTAAGCGAGATAACTTTCATGACATATTTGCCGATTAATACACCAAATCCTATATCTAACAATCCCTTAACTACTGCAACTGAACAACTGCCCCAGAGGTTATTTAACCGTCGAGAAATAATTCCTCAACGCAATGATGTACTTTGGCGGATTGAGCGGGGAACAATTCGTACCTTAACCTGGAGTGAAGATGGAACATTCATCACTCTGGGTTATTGGGGACCTGGGGATTTGGTTGGTTATCCTTTATCCACAGTCAAACCTTACCAAATTGAATGTTTGACAAGTGTAGAGGTAAGCATTATACCACCTCATATGTGGCACGAAGATTTGAATGCTTTATTATGCCACATTCAACAAGCAGAGGAATTGTTAAGTATAGTACATCGTAAGCCAATTTCTCTACGTTTGTGGCAATTTTTGGTCTGGTTGAGTCAAAAGTTTGGTTGTGAGGTAGAACAAGGCAAGCTGATTGACTTGAATATTACCCACCAAGAAATTGCCGAAGTTTTAAATACAACACGGGTGACGGTAACACGGCTACTACAGCAGTTTGAGGAAGAAGGAAAAATGTTACGCTATAAACGCCGGATTGTTCTATGTTTTCCCAATCAAGCGACAAAAAAATAGTGTCAAATGTGTGCTAGTTGACTTGTTTATACTACAGGCACTTTGGTTAAATAAATAATGACAGTTTCCTGGTGAGGACTTACACAACACTATATTAAATAATTACTTCGTGTTTCACGCTCAGTTTGAAGTGCCTTCATTCGCTCTTAATTATCTGTGCGTCTGGAGGAGTTAGTTTTATGATGATTTGGTGTAAGTCCGTTCTTTATGAAACAACGAGAACGAATATTTTGTCTGTGGGATTTTTGGATGCGATCGCTCCTTGGCGCTTGCGCTCCTCATGAGATAATATTCCTTGCACTGAAAAACCAATAGTAAGTACTAAGGTGGGAACTCCCAAAACAAACAATAAATCTTAATATATAAATCAACTTCCCAAAAAATTGACAGAAACTTTAAATTCTCGTCATTGGTCTGATAACTATAGGACTGGTTTGATTGCGTGAAAAAATCTAAGTATATGTAGGGTGCGTTACTGATTTTGTCAAATACGCACCAAAGCCTTCTTCTCGGTGCGTTACTAAGACAACGAACCCTATTGGGGGAGGACGGCAGTTTTGCGGGAAGAAAATCTACACCGCAAACTGCCTCGAAAATCCACACCCCAATAAGCCGGACCCTACGTGTATTTCACGCAATCAAATATGAGTCCTATATATTAATAATCGGTATTTTACTTTGAAAATTGGGAAATATTTTGCTGATTATATAGTCACTTAACCTTGACAGTAGAGACAACCTTAATGCCAAAAATTATCGCTTTCGTAAATATCCTCTGACGGTAACTATAAAAAGACCGTTAACAAAAGTTCAATTTGCGTCAATGAGCAAAACCGATGCAGAGAAATTGTACTATTCTTCAACCATTTTGCTATCAAGGCGCTTGTTGCCATTGCTGCAAAATATCAATTTTACCTAAACTTAACCTCAGAACAATTATCGGTGAACAGTAAGTTAAAAGTCTGCTTTTAACTTATGAGAGTGAAGCCGTCAACAACATGAAGGAAGAAATTCTATATCTAAAAGTGAATATTAATCACAATATCTGCTACTATTACTGTAATATGATTATCGGAATTTTCCCCGATTAAATCAATAGGTGTGAGTGAGAGTCAAAAAAATGAAAAAACCTCTTTGGAACGTTTTTAAATTAAGTCCATTAATTGTTGCTGCCTCATTTTTAGCGGCAAACAGTGCTGTAGCAGCAGAAGTGAAAGCTGAACAAGAACAGACAACTTCTGTTTCCCAATTGTCCGAAGAGTCTAACAGCATGGGTCAGGTAACATCGGTATCTCAGTTTTCTGATGTGCAGCCTACTGATTGGGCATTCCAAGCATTACAATCTCTGGTTGAGCGTTACGGATGTATCGCTGGATACCCAAACGGTACTTATCGCGGCAACCGGGCAATGACTCGTTATGAATTTGCCGCTGGTTTGAATGCCTGTTTAGACCGTGTTAACGAATTGATTGCCACAGCTACCGCTGACTTGGTGACAAAAGAAGACTTAGCGACCTTACAGCGCTTGCAAGAAGAGTTTTCTGCTGAATTGGCAACTCTGCGCGGTCGAGTAGATACACTAGAAGCCAGAACCGCTGAGTTAGAAGCAAATCAGTTTTCCACTACCACCAAGTTAGTTGGGGAAGCGATTTTTGCTTTGTCTGATGTTTTCGGGGATAACGCGGCAATAGACGCTGCTACACTCAGAGCTAATCCAAACGCAGCAGACCGCGACTTAGATGCCAACACGACTTTCTCTGACCGGGTTCGTTTGAACTTGCTTTCCAGCTTCAGTGGCAAAGACCAGTTGCAAATTCGTATGCAAGCGGGGAATGTCCTTGCCAACAATGGTGCTAACTTAGGTGAGGCTTCAACGGGTACTAACATGACCCGTTTGGCATTTGACAACAACACTAACAACACCATTTTTTTCGATAAAATTAACTATGCTTTCAACTTAAGCGATGCAATACGTGTCAAGGTTGATGCTAACAACGGTGAATATTGGGAAAACATCAACAACTTTAACCCTGTCTTTTCCAGCAGTGCTAAAGGTGCTATCTCCCGTTATGGTCGCTTCAGCCCCATCTACCGTCAAGGTTCTGGTGGTGCAGGTGCAACCATAAGCTTTAACCCTAATGGAGCTTTGAGTGCCTCTGTGGGTTATTTAGCTGGTGGAGGTAGTGGTGCTAATAATCCCAATGGTAACGTAGCTAACAACCCTATCGATAAAGCAGGTTTATTTGATGGTAATTATGCGGCTCTTGGTCAGATAAGTTTCCAACCAATTAAAGCTTTTAATCTCGGTCTAACCTATGTACGTAGCTATCAAAATAATCTTGGTGGTGTGAACCTCTTTAGTAATACAGGTAGCAACATTGCCAACCAACCATTTGGTAATAATATTGCCACCTCAGCCAATCACTACGGTGTAGAAGCTACCTTCAAACCCAGTGATAAGTTCATACTTGCTGGTTGGTACGGTTACACTGACGCTGAAGCCGAGAACAGTAGCGCTAACCGTGCCACCTCAATTAACGGCATTCCCCTAACTGTTAATAACGGTGATAGTGCAAGCTTTAACTACTGGGGTGCTAGCCTCGCTTTACAAGACTTTGGCAGAAAAGGTAACTTGCTTGGTTTTATCTTTGGTCAATCACCGAAAACTACCAGCAACGATGCCAATATTACTGGGAATGGTAGAGGGCTAAGAGATTCAGATACCTCTTACAGTTTAGAAGGTCTTTACAGGCTGCAACTGAACGACAATATTTCTGTTACTCCCGGTTTATTGGTGATTTTCAATCCAGAGCATAATGATAGGAATGACAACATCTATGTAGGTACGCTGCGTACTACTTTCAGTTTCTAAAACTGCCCACAGCTAATAACAATTTAGATAAACCTTAGCCCGCTTACAAGCGGGCTTTTGCATAGTCAGATAAGTGATGTGGAATTTTGACACTCCTCAGCCGTCATGCTGAGGATTCTTGGTTCGTCCAGCAAGCCGTAAACCTTCGTGTCCCTATTCCCAGTCGCCGACTGGTACGCGGGCAATATCTAAACCAAACATCCGTCGTGTAGTTGACCAAATGTTGAGCCAGTTCACGAAAGACCTAGAGGGCATCTGTCCCCAAGCTTTCAGGTACTTTGTTGAGAGTGCCGAAGTTGCGTGTTCCTCTCTTTTCCCTACGTTCCGGCGTGCCCCGCCGTACGCTGTTGTTTAAGTTGTTTTCTTTTCTAGGTTCACGCGCAACTTATTAGGTAGCGACTGGGTTTTAAGGAGGACTTTCCCTACCCTCCGAGCATTTTTGTTTCCTAGCCAGTTGTGTGGAGACACCCCAGATTTGTATAGTCACATGCTAGCGGATATTCTACCTGTACTCTATACTTGTTATTGTACTGACAAATGTCCGGACATGTCAAGAAGCAAAAAGCTAGAAATTAGAGTATCCGAATACGAGTTCGCTCAATTGCAACAAGAGGCGGAGGGGCAGGGTGTTTCTATGTCAGACTTAGTGAGAAAGTATATTTCTAAACTCCCAAAACCCGTGATAAAGCCGTCCTAGAAGGACGGGGTTTTACCCGGATTTCTCACAAGTCAGAAAAAAACGCTTAGGTTAGCCAAATGTAAGATAGTTTAATTAATACATTATCAAAATATCTTCATAGCCTGGTATTTTCAAGTAAAAGTCGAAGTATCTGAAGATAGATAAAATACATTAGAAGTGCTTAATACTGAAGCAAAAAACTTTTAGTGATAAAAATTGACATG
>NZ_JBPAOH010000112.1:0-26014 GCF_050875635.1 Tolypothrix sp. VBCCA 56010 | reverse complement strand
ATAAATGCCTCGACCAAAGTTGAGGCTGGGCAGGACGTAGCCCGATACACGGTAGAAACTAGTACTTGTTACGAGAATTTACCGGGTTAAATGATGTCCGTTACGCTAAAACCATTGTCTTTTGCGTGGATGAGGAACACGTTAAGGCGATGATTAAGGAGTTACGCAACCTTAACCCTCTTTTATCACTCTCGGCAAAGTATAATTAGAGGCGATCGCAAAAACACCAGATAGAGAGTATGGTTGAGCCTCGCCGAAGCGCACCCACAGTAAAATTTGTGGACGAATACTGCCAGTTGTATCAAAACCTCTTTCCAGAAGTTAGAAGCTTTGAAGCTTTTAAGTACCTACATATGGGATGTGTTTCTGATATAAAACGTAAAACTCTACCGGAAATAGCGAAAATTGTAGGGCTAGATAATCATCAAGCATTACACCATTTTTTAACAGAATCACCCTGGGATGTACAAGAATTAAGAAGGCAAAGGTTAGAATTAATATTATATATACTTCAAGGTCGCCCAATAATACTAATTATTGATGAGACAGGGGATAAGAAAAAAGGAAATACGACTGATTATGTGAAACGACAGTACATTGGAAATTTAGGTAAAACAGATAACGGTATTGTGTCGGTTACAGCATATGCAGTCTTATCTGGAATGACATTTCCTCTAATATTTGAAGTATATAAACCGAGGGAAAGACTACAACCAGGAGAGAAATATTTAACCAAACCTGAAATCGCCGGGATAATGATAAAAAAATTGCGGTCGATGGGGTTTAGATTCAATCTTGTGCTGGCAGATAGTTTATATGGTGAAAGTAGTAAAAATTTTTTAAGCGTACTAAATGAATTAAATCTTAATTTTCTTGTAGCGATTCGCTCAAACCATAGAGCATGGGGAATTACAGACTCAAAAGTAAAATACTCAGATTGGCAAAGATTCAAGCGTGTTTTCTCGAATTTAAGTTCAGAAAATAGATATATTAGAGAGATAATATGTGGCAAAAAATCGGATGTCAGATATTGGCAAATAACAACGGATAAAGAAGAGCTTCCGAAAAACACGACTTGGTACGTAATGAGTAAATATCCAGAAATTACCCCGAGAGAAGTTGGTAATTTTTATGGTTTAAGAACTTGGGTAGAATATGGTTTAAAACAAAGTAAAAATGAATAAGTATTGCTGATTTTCGCCTAACTCATTATCCACAAATAGAGAAATGGTGGGAAATTGTTTTTAGTGCCTATCTGTTGGTTAGTCTTCATTCCGAACAACTGCTAAAATTACCACCACAATCTGAATCTAGATTTTCATCACATCCTTGGTGGAATCAAGGCAATGGTTGGAATAGTATTCTGAATAACCTCCGTTTGATACTTCAGCCATTTACACTATTTAACTTAATTAAACCTTGGTTAGCGGTCTTTACAGTCCCTAAGCTATCTGAGGGATTTTTTCAACTTCAAATGATTGTTAATAATCTGACTTGCTCAATTTTTCAAAACTTCAATATCCCTTATTTCTATTTTTCCTCTGCCTAGAGTGACAAAAGAGGGTTAATACAGACATCACCAAAGATAACCATGACTATATTTCTCGCATCACCTCAGACGCCGGCGATGTGGGTAAAGGACATTTATATAAATTTAAAGATGTATTGGATGAAACACATATTATTGCGGTTACTGCCAAACTTTTAACAACTGGGGTGGATGTTCCTACTTGTAAAAATGTCGTCCTTGCGCGTGTAATTCGGTCGATGACTGATTTTAAACAGATTATTGGGCGGGGAACCCGCGTGCTAGAAGAGCGGGGTAAGTTGTCTTTTAATATACTTGATTACACCAATAGCACAGTGCTGTTTGAAGACAGAGATTTTGATGGGGAACCCGCTTTAATTAACGAATCAGAAATTGATGATGCGGGGAAAATTATTGTAGGGACAATTCATGAATTGTCCCTACAGGAAGAAGAATTTGAAAAGGATGAAAAAGCTGGCTTTAGGGGACTACCAGAGGATGATGAGGAAGCACCTCGGAAGTTTTATGTGGACGGGGGAACGGAAGAGATAGTTGAGGAAAAAATTTACGATTTAGATGCAGATAATAAGCTGCGGGTATCTCAACTGATTGACCACACTAGGGAACAAGTCCGCATTCTCTATCGTTCTACCCTAGAAATACAGCAACGGTGGGTTGATCCGCAAGGGCGATCGCAAATTATTGATTTGTTAGCAGATAATGGAATTGATTTTGAGGACTTGAAAAAACTTAGCAATCAACCCGATGCTGACCCTTTTGATTTATTATGTCATATTGCCTTTGATGCTCCTGTGTTGACTTGCAAGCAACGGGCTGAAAGTTTACGCCGTCGCAATCCGGATTTCTTTCAGCAGTATGGGGAAGATGCAAAAGCTATTTTAGAGATTATTTTGGAGAAGTATGCACAAAAGGGTGTGGATGAGTTTAATATTCCAACGACTTTTAAGGCTAACCGCGAGTTTGATAAATATGGCAATGTGGCGGAAATCGCTCAACGATTTGGTGGGGTTCAGCAACTCAGGGATGCGGTGAAGCAAATGCAAAGTTTATTATATTTAGCCTAGTAAAAATACGTAGAGACAATTCATGAATTGTCTCTACAAAATGGGTATAGAGGTAATTCATTAATTACCCCTATAAACATAGTGATGAATAAAAAATATAAATGGAAAATTACATCAGAAAGTTTTATCGTCGTTCGCTTCGTTTACGCGGCTATGATTATTCCCAGGCTGGTGCTTATTTTATTACAATCTGTACAAATAAAAGAAAGTGCTTGTTCGGCAATGTTTTAAATAACGATGTAAATATTAATGATTTAGGAAATATAGTCTTCTATTTTTGGCATTCATTGCCTAGCAAATATTCCCAAATCGAGTTAGATCAATTTGTCATAATGCCAAATCATCTGCATGGCATTGTCGTTATTAACGATGTAGAGGCAATTCATGAATTGCCTCTACAAAAGGTACACAATGGTGAAATTCACGAATCAATTAATGCAGGGACAATTCATGAATCAATTAATATAGAAACAATTCATAAATTGTCCCTACGGGAACGACGGAATATGTTGTTGCCTAAAGCCGTTGGTTATTTCAAAATGAATTCGGCTAAAGCTATTAATCAGAAACTTTCATTTTCAGGTCAATCGCTTTGGCAACGAAATTATTATGAGCATATTATCCGTAATGAAGCTGAATTAGACCGGATTAGGCAATACATTTGGAATAATCCGGTAAAATGGCAATTGGATTGTGATAATCCCAATGGTAAGCCTGACAATGAAGAAATTGAATTTTGGCAGGATTTTGGTCGCAAGGATTTATGAATAATTTGTATGGAAAATTGATAAATTGTCGTAGGGGCAATTCATGAATTGCCCCTACCAAAAAGATGCAAATGGCAAAGCAAAGCAGCAAACAAATTGATAAATTGTCGTAGGGGCAATTCATGAATTGCCCCTACCAAGGAGATGCAAATGGCAAAACGTACTACTAAACAAAACGATAAACCTGTCACCACAGCCCAAAAACTGGGTAGCGTGGTAAAGTCAGCGCGTGACATCATGCGGACAGATAAGGGGTTAAATGGAGAATTAGATCGTCTTCCCCAGCTAACTTGGATCATGTTTTTAAAGCTTTTGGATGATTCCGAGAAACTGCATGAGGTAGAAGCAGAATTAGAGGGAATTTCTTATAAACCAACTATTCAACCGCCTTATCGCTGGCGAGATTGGGCAGCTAATGAAAATTTTACGGGCGATCGCCTGAAAAGTTTCATCAACAATGATGAGGCAACTTTACCAGATGGCAACAAAGGTGCAGGTTTACTCACCTATTTGCGGAATCTCAAAAGCAAAACCGGACGCGATCGCGCTGATGTAATCGCCAAGGTGTTCAAAGATGTTACTAACCGCATGATTAGCGGCACTTTGCTGTGGGATGTGCTGAGTAAGGTGAATGATATTCACTTTGATAAATCAGAAGAAGTGAACCTCCTCAGCACCCTTTATGAATCCATGCTGAAGGAAATGCGAGACGCGGCGGGAGATTCGGGAGAGTTTTACACCCCCCGTCCGGTAGTGCGGTTTATCGTGCAGGTGATGGAACCGAAGTTGGGGGAAACGATTTTTGACCCGGCTTGCGGAACAGGTGGTTTTTTGGTGGAAGCGTATGAGTACCTGAAAAAACAGTGTAGCGCCCAAGATTGGCAGATTCTGCAAAAAAGCATTATTGGTGCTGAGGCAAAATCCTTGCCTTTGATGTTAGCGCACATGAGTTTGCTGTTACATGGGTTTGAATATCCCGATATTGATGATGGTAATAGTCTGCGGTTTACCCTTTCGGAGATGGGTGAAAAAGATTGGGTAGACGTAATTCTCACAAATCCGCCGTTTGGAGGTGAGGAAGAAGACAGAATTAAAAATAACTTTCCCCCAGATAGACAAACCAAGGAAACGGCGTTGTTATTCCTTCAGTTAATTATGCGTCGTTTGCGTCAAAAACCCCGTGTAGGGACAATTCATGAATTGTCCCGACAAACAGGACGCGCCGCAGTAGTATTTCCCAATGGGGTGCTATTTGGCGATGGAATTTGCGCCAAGCTGAAGGAAGATTTGCTCAAAGATTTTAATCTGCATACGATTGTCCGTTTACCTAACGGAGTGTTTGCACCTTATACCAGCATTCCCACAAATTTGTTATTTTTTGACCGTTCTGGAAAAACCGATGAAATTTGGTACTATGAATTACCATTGCCATCAGGACGGAAAACTTACACAAAAACTAAGCCAATACAGGATGAAGATTTTGCTGAATGTGTGGCATGGTGGAAGAATCGAGAGGAGAATGAACAAGCTTATAAATATAACTTTCGGGAAGCTTATAATCAGGCGATAAAAGAAGCTACACCTCATTGGGATGCATCGAGAAAAGCAGAGGAAGCTGCTAATAAGTTCGCCAAGTCTGTTAAGGAATTAACCGAGAAAATCCAAGGTTTACAAAATTCAATTTTGGATTGTTTGCTACCGAAAGAAGTTGCCCGGATTAATAGTCAGATTCAGTTAATTAAGGATGAGGTAAAACAGGCTCAAACTGAGGATAAAATTCAGCGCGAGATTGCGAAAGATGAGAAAGCTAAAGGAGATGCTATTTACTGGGCAATTTATAATCTTGACCGCAAAAACCCCAATAATCAGCAGGATTTTGAGCATTTACCGCCTGAACAGTTAGTGGCTGATATCTTAGATAAAGATAGGCGAGTAGCTGAAATTATGGCGGAGATTCAAGCGCTTTTGGGAAGTTAAATCAGGAGGAAGTTAAATGAATATCGAGCAAGCAGTGTTAGAAAGATTACGCCAGTTACCTATTTATAAACAGCAGCAACTATTAGATTTTGCAGAATTTTTGTCTCAAAAAACAACTCCTAAGACTCCTTTACGGACTGTTAGAGGATTATGTGCTGATTTAAAAGTAGATATTACTGAAGAAGATATTGCTCAAGCGCGTCAAGAAATGTGGGGGAATTTTCCAAGGGATATTGTTTAATGACATCCGTAGTAACAGATACACACACTTTAATTTGGTACGTTTTTGACCTAGAGAGATTGTCAGAAGCGGCATTAACAAGGAAGGATCGGCACAGCCTAATGTTAATGGTCAAAAATTGATAAATATTCTAGTGCCAATGGTGGATAGTGAGATTCAGTCAGCTATCAGCAAGTTTTTAGAAGTTGTGAGAAAACGACAAGACGGTAGTTTTGAAGAACTGCCAGAACTCCCACCACCGCTAGAACAACGGCGGATTGTGGCGCGGGTTGAGGAACTGGT
This sequence comes from Tolypothrix sp. VBCCA 56010, assembly GCF_050875635.1. Classification (NCBI taxonomy): domain Bacteria; kingdom Bacillati; phylum Cyanobacteriota; class Cyanophyceae; order Nostocales; family Tolypothrichaceae; genus Tolypothrix; species Tolypothrix sp. VBCCA 56010. The sequence continues at coordinate 20,134 of NZ_JBPAOH010000112.1, read as the reverse complement.
GGGGAAGATAGAGGAAGTGCGATCGCTACGTCAAAAAGCACTTGAAGAAACAGAGGTACTTCGGATATCAAGTGCCAAAGTAATATTTAATGAATTAACAAAAGCTGATACACAACCTTTGCGAGAACTGGTAACTGTTCAAGGTGGTGGAACTCCGTCTAAACAAAATCCTTTTTTTTGGGAAGGTTCAATACCTTGGATATCCCCCAAAGATATGAAGTGTAAAGAAATAAATGATTCCATTGACCATATATCAGAGGAAGCAACCCTCAAGTCATCAGCTAAACTGCTGAAAACAAATTCTATTTTAATAGTTGTTAGGGGCATGATTCTCGCGCACACAGTCCCCTTAGCGATTTTAAAAGTACCAGCAGCCATTAATCAGGACATGAAAGCATTAATTCCAAATGAAAAAATCACACCTGAGTATTTATGCTGTGTTCTTTGGACGTTCAATGACTTACTTTTGGCATTGGTGGAAAAGTCTACACACGATACGCGAAAATTAGAAACGCCAAAGCTATTAAATTTCAAAATTCCTGTTCCACCCCTCCCCGAACAACGCCGCATCGTCGCCTACCTTGATGAACTGCAAACCAAAGTAGACACAATAAAACGACTCAGAGAAGAAGCGATGAAAGAACTTGATGCGCTGCTACCTTCCATTCTGGACAAAGCATTCAAAGGTGAATTGTAGGGGCTGTAGAGGCAATTCATGTAGCCAAAGGCTTCCCGAAGGGTATTGCCCCTACAATTCGTTAGGTGGAAAAATTTCTACTTCGCAGTTGTTAGCCAAAAACTTAGAGATTGATTTAGTTTTTTTACCTAAAACAAGCCCATGAGCATCATTACCTTCAACCGGAGAATGGCATACTTCCAACCCTTTCTCCATAACTAAACTAGCAGTGATAGAAACTACGGCATTTTTACCTATCTTCTTGGCTCTGTTATAACTTTCTTCTATTGTTGTTAGACAAAATATATCAATCGACATTTCATCATCTTTAAAAGCTGCTGAGGTTGGTCTTTTTTCCTGCCAGTTAAATTGACCTGGATGCAGCCACCTCAACAGCTTGTCAGAGGGCTTTACTTGATAGGGTTCAGCCATTTATTAACAGTCGAAATTGAATAACCAGTCTAGTATAGAATACAACTGTTCTAGATAAAATTCTCCTTCTTCTTCAGATTCTCCGTCAGTCTTTAAGTATTCAAGTGTACCTTCTCCTGACACCGGAATGTAAATTTCTAACTGTCTGGTAGGAAAACGCTTACCAGCCCACTCGAACAAAATCGTACCATCAGAGCTGGGAGCAATAAATGGCTCAACTTTTGAAAAATCTAACCCTCTATTAATACAATAAGTACGCAGATGAGAGTAGAGAGTTAGAGCTAAATTAATTGTTATGGACGAAAATTTAGGAGCATTGTAACCATCCCACTTATCCTCAAAATCTGACAAGTGAATAATCCTTTGATAGGCATTAGTATTTTTTTGCCAGTCAAAATTTGTACTCAGCATCAAGCTACTAACCCTCACCGTGAGCTAAGAATGCGTGCATCAGAGTATAACAACCTCTTCATGTAACTGTAATACAACTAGCCGATCGCTTTTTTTGCTGCGATTCCAAGCTAAGAATACAAACAATCAACCACACTAAACCTGCGGCATAGCCAGCTGTCACATCAGTCAGCCAATGTACTCCAAGATAAAGCCGACTGAAACCGATCGCAGCAATTAAGACCACAGTCAAAGCATAAATCCGCAAGCGCCATTGAGGAAACTGCTTTGCCAGAATATAGCCGGTAAAACCGTAAATGACTATTGAAACCATTGCATGACCGCTGGGGAAACTGTGTTGACCCACATTAATAATATGCTTCCACAGTGCTGGACGCGCTCTACCAAATAATATTTTCATTAAACAATTTAGCAAGATTGCACCGACTCCAGCTATACCCAAGATAGTTGCTTGCCAGCGACGATTATGATATATGGGACTAATTGCCAGCCCGAAAGAAGATATCAGCATAAAGAGTGGATCGCCCAGAAAAGTGATACTAAGCAACAGGCGATCGAGCAGTGGTGTATGCAGCTTCTGGATCGAGAGCAAAATGGCTTCGTCAAGATTATATGCGTACAACAGTCCGGTGCCACATACAAGGGCGCAAACAGCCCCCAATACTAAAATAAATTGACTGTTTGTTTGCTCTAATTGTCGCTGCATGGATATTTGATATCTGGCAAAATCAAATATGTTTCGCTTATTACCCTTTTGGAAAGCAGTATTTTCTTTAGTATCAAAAAAATGCAAATTACTGTCTCCAATGACTGGGGCAACTGATTGGCTTTGTGTGGCAGCAAGTGATTTACTGCATTTTTGCCGATAATCTAAGACAATTTCTTGAATTAGCAGCGCGATCGCCTTTAAACTCTTATCTGGATGGAAAATAACAAGAACATTTCCTGTGTAACTATTAGCACGAGCTTGCCAGATTATTTTCTGCTCTAATAATCTCGATTCAAGATATCTTTTGAAAGCTTCCGAATAATGAAGCCCATTTACCTTATATCTAGCTCTTCCTTTAACAGCAGTATGTATTGCTTGAACCAAATGATTCTGATTAAGAAGTTTATGCAAATGAGGAGTACCCATTTTTTTACTTAATTCATAATAGGGACTGGGGACTGAAGAAGAGAGATTTTCATGCATTCTGGGAGAGCGCAGTTCGTGACCGACTATTTACTCTTAACCGGAAAAATATCAACGATCGCTGTGTTGGCAGTTACACAACATCAGCTTCGCGCTCAAGGTTGCAGTTTCAAACGCTGTGATACCTCGACATTGCCGTGCAATTGCCTTCGCTTGTTGGGCAAGATAAATATGGTGGCAGATTTTAGCCTCTTGATTATGCTTCTTGAGGTAGAAAGTATCCGTTCCCAAACGTCTGTCCTAAACCTTTGATGTACAATGGCATTACGCGCTTGGTTGATGTTGCGTGTACTGTCAATTAAGTTAATTACACCATCAAAGATGGTTAAGATAATTGATTTTGCCGTTACCTGTTTTGGCACAACCACATCTTGGGCAGTTTGAATCAGACTGATCAGATGCTCGCGCATTTGATTATCTGAAATTACACCTACTTGATAATTGATGACGATGGATGCAGCTACCGGGTTAGCACGGACATTTGTAACCCTTGGGTCAGATTCTATCACTAATTTGAGTTTATTAGCATACTCAGAATCTATGGCTAATAGAGGAATACGAAAACGTATGCGCCCAGGAATTGCATGGACAATGCTATAGGATATCTTTTGGGGTGGCACTGTTTTCTTAGCTACGCTTTTAGTTGTTCTTTCCGGTGCTAAAGGCAGGTTAACAATAGCACTTTTGTCAGAATTAAATTGTTTTCTATAAGTCATACTGTCATATTTTTATTTAAAAAAAACAGAACCGAGGGTTATAAAGTTTTTGATTGTTCTAAGACGTTTTCTTGAACTGCATTCAGTTCACTTTAGTCATAGCTATTCTTCTGAGTGAAAAAATCTATCCCAGTAGTGAATCTAGCTGTCGCTGTTATTAGGTTAATTAAGTATATGTAGTGTTACGGCGAAAGTACGACACCACCCTTTATGTTTTGGTGCGTTAGCCTACGGGATAACACACCCTACTTGTACTTCTTAGATAATTATCATTTTTATTTACAGATAGTTCAGTACATAAACGGATTGACATGTAAGGCTTTTCACTTTTCACGGTTGGGGTACTATACTCTCAAGTAGTAAGATCGAGAATATGTATGAATTTCTTGGATAAGAGTATTGTCCTGATTTCATGCAAGCGTTACTTATTTATTTTATTTAGTTTCTAGGTATATGTTTATGCAACAAGGGTTAAGGTTACTAATTCAACTGGTAGTAGAGTTTGCACCTGTTATTGCAGAGCTAGTACAAAAGAGAAGTCAAGACAGTTTGGCTCTGAGTAAATATCAACCGATTCAAGCAATTCCCGAATTACTTAAAGCTGTAAATACTTCAGTTCAAAAAAGTAGTGATGTTGAAGACTTTGAACAAGAAAGAATTTTCCAACAGCAATTAGTAGCTGACAATCACGAAATGCGATTAAGAATAGCCCAAGAAGAGCGAGAAACAACACTCAAGTTGCCAGAAGTCAATAAAATTCTTGATAGTTGGCCCTTAAGATTATACCCTTCACAAATTTTAGAACATAGCAATTATGGATGCACTCCCCTGAAAATTTTTATCGCTCCTCCTCAAGTACATTTTGACCAATTTGACGATAAGAGAGATGAAGGAATTTCCCAAATTGAGTTAATGTTGGCTGAAGGATTACGAGATTTTCTCAACAAACATTACTCTCTACACAGTCAAGTTAGACCAACAGAGTTGTTAGCAGGAGCTTGGGATAGTAAACGTTTTCACAGTGAATCAAGTATTAAGGCTCTGTTTAGAATGTTGAAAACAGAGCCGATTTTGATTTTAGAGTCAGAAAATGATGGAGATTATTTAAATTTTCGTATTGCCTATTGGGGTTTGGGTCAAGGTAATTATTATTATAAAACAGTTGCTCGTTTACCTTATCGAAAAATACTGGAAGAGTCTGCTAAAAGACGGGCGTTAGAATGGAAACAAATTAGAGATGAACTGGTGAGATTAGGAGAAAATTTAGAGGATATTAATCATCTTGGAAAAGAGAATGTTGTTAATTTGGCAATTTTAGAAAAGGTAGAAAAATGGAATGATAAAGGAATTGATATTAGTAAGTTATCCTTACAATATCAAGTCAATCGTCAAGACTTTGAAAAACTTTGCCAAGTTTTGATTACTTATCACTGTTTGGTTGCTGGGTGGGTAGCGGATGCTTACCACCTGGTCGATCGCGATATACCTCCACTACTACCAGAGTTGCTGCCGAGTTTGCTGGAAGATACTATTGATTTACAATCAATAGAGGTTATCGCCTCTGGATACAAACAAGTTTACCAAGCTCTGGAAAATGAGCGTTGTTACTGGATTCCGGAATTGGCTTTGCAGTTAGCTCAGAGTTTATCTCATTTAAGCGATGCCTACGGCGGTAAACTACGCTCTTGGGCAAACGAACAGCTTTCATTTTCTGTGAATACATGGTTGCAACTACACCAAATATCACCACAACATTCTATCAATCCGCTTCAGGCAATGCAATCAGCCGTCAGCATTAAAGATGAGGAATATGTCAAAAAGTTAAGAGAATATTTTGTGGCAGTCGGTGATAGTCAAAGTATTGCTGATGTTGAGTCAATTTTGAATTGCCTCGCCAACCTCAAACACCAAGTTACACTAGAACATGTTATCCTCAGCCACACTTTAACTGGACATTCCGAAAAAGTGACATCTGTCGTCATTAGTCCTGATAATGAGACTTTAGTTAGCGGGTGTGCAGATAAAACCATCAAAGTATGGAATCTCAACACCGGCAAACTTATCCGCACCCTCACAGAAGATTTAGGAGAAATTTCCTCTGTTGCTATTAGTTCCGATGGACATTTTCTTGCTGTTGGTAGTTGCCAACATCCCAAAAGTAATGTCAAAGTATGGAATCTCAATTCTCGGAAATTACTTCACACTCTCTTAGGACATCAAAAACCGGTTAACTGCATCGCAATCAGTCCTGACGGACAAATTCTTGCCAGCGGAAGTAATAAAATCAAAATTTGGAACTTGCATAAAGGCGATCGTATTTGTACCCTTTGGCATTCATCCGCAGTTAATGCCGCTGCTATCAGTCCCGATGGTACAATCCTCGCTAGTGCTAGTTCTGACAACAAAATTAGGCTGTGGAACCCACGCACCGGAGATCCATTACGCACCCTTAACGGACATTCAGGTGAGGTGAAATCAGTAATCATTAGTCCTGATGGAGAAATTCTCTTTAGCGGTAGCGCAGACAAAACCATCAAAATTTGGCATTTAGCTACAGGTAAAGTGCTGCACACTTTGACTGGACATTCACAAGAGGTAAGATCCTTAGCTGTTAGTCCTGATAGAGAAATTCTCTTTAGCGGTAGCGCAGACAAAACCATCAAAATTTGGCTTTTACGCACGGGAGAGTTACTGCAAACTTTAACAGAACACTCCGGGGCAGTAAACTCTATTGCTATTAGCCCTGATGGTCAATTTCTTGCTAGTGGTAGTTCTGATAAAACCATCAAAATTTGGCGGTTTAACTAAGCTTTTTTACTCGTTTGTTGATTGTTTTTGGCTATTTACGTGCAACTTAATAAAGCTATCAAAAGCATACCATGCTAAAACATACCAAGGAATAGTTTCTATTTGCAAGCCTTTATTAAGTAATTGCCGCAGCGAAAGACCAGCTAATCCTAAAGGAAAAAGAAAGCGCAGATCAATAGCACCATGCGTTGACTGTTTAACGCGCTGGTTTAAATCAACAACCGCAGATGATACTCCTGCTGCTGCCTCGGTGTTACCTTCGGTAACATCGGCAAAAATTATTCCTAAATCTTTAAGTGTCGCTAGCACATTTTCTAAACTGCCATCTTCACCGTCGTGATTGATGACAATACTGCCATGAGAAACGTTAGTTTTAACTTTATTTATGTGAGAATTTGCTGACAAAACATCGGCGATGTGTTGCATCTTTTCTGGCTGACGATGGGAATGAGCTACTCTCAACCGCAATCTTCCGGGAGTGGAACTGACAACTTTTGTGGATATCGGTTTTGCTGGTGTTTTTAAGCTGGCTTTGTCTGTAATTTCCGGCATTTTATTGGAAGTGCTATAACCATTTGTTAACATGCAATTGCCTTTTTGATTTGTATTATAGTGGTTTTTTTGTTGTGAAAAAATTTGTTATATAATATTTTGCACTAATCAAAGCTTTCGTAGGGTGCGTTAGGTGGAACACCGTAACGCACCCTACTAGGGACTTGCTGATCTGCGGATGAAATTATGCCCCATTATCTGGGACATTATCTGTATGGGTGGCAGTAGCTTCAAAGGCTGGGGTTTGTTTTTCTTCAGCAAGTTCCGCTCTCGCTTCGGCTACCATGTCTTCCCAGGTTTCTCCCATTTCTGCAATGGTTCCTTTGCTTCTTTCATAAAGACCAATTCCCCCTTTGATCACTGACTTGACTAAGGGTTTACCAACTCCAGCTACAATCGGCAGCAGAACAGGTGCTAAAAGTACTGCACCAATTCCGGCTATAATACCGGGAGCGCCTGCGTCTTCCACGAAATCACTAATTTTAGGTGCCATATTCAATTTCCTCCTGGTTAATTAAAAAATCTGGGAAAGCTTTTTAAGGTACTCTTGCCAAGATAGTTATCTCATCCTACTGATGGTAGAGTTTTATTCTTGCGACTTTTAAGAATTGGACGCAAACCGTTGACTCCGGCAACTACGGTTGAGCCGTTGTTAACTACCGTTGCAGCTAAGGGGTTAAGACCAAAGAAAACGGCTATCATCATTGCCGCTAAGTTAGGAATGGCAACAAGACCTGTGTTTTGGCGAATTAATTGCTTGGCTTGACGAGCGATCGCTAAAGCTTCTAATAAACCATGCAAGTCGTTCTGCATCAACACTAAGTCTGCTGTCTCGCGGGCTATTTCAGAACCGTTGGCAAAGGATACGGAAACATCAGCGTAAGCTAATGCTGGCGAATCGTTGATCCCATCGCCTACAAATGCAACTGTCTTCCCTTGTTCGTGCAGTTGGCGGACTACTGTTGCTTTTTGTTCTGGAAAAGCTTCTGCGTGAGTTGCGGATGGCAATATACCAAGTTCAGCAGCAACAGCGGTAGCGGTTCGCTTATTATCGCCGGTTAGCATGTGAATTTCCACACCTTCTTTTGAAAGTGCTGTAATGACTTCTCGGCTTTCCGGACGCAGAAGGTCACTATATTTAATAATACCTTGAAGTTGACCGTTGCTGGCTACATAAATCGCTGAATCTGCTGATTTTTGCTGACCGTTTAGCGCTTCGGTGTCAATGCCACTAGAGCGCAAAAAGCGATCGCTTCCGACGTAAACTGTCTCTTTATCAATCAAAGCTTGCACGCCCAAACCTAGTTGATAATCCCACTGGCTACGCGGTAAAATTGCTACTTGCTCGGCTTCGGCATAGCGAACAATTGCTTCTGCTACTGGATGAGTTAAACGCTGTTCGGCGGCTGCTGCCAATTCTAACACCCGCAATCTTGAGGTTGCTGGATTGAGACTTTCCACACTGACAACATCGACTTCTCCCTTAGTCAGTGTCCCCGTTTTATCAAAAACTATGGTATCAACTTCTGCTAGTTGTTCTAACGCCCGTCCGCTACGGATAAGAATACCCCGCCGTGCAGCATAAGTTAACGCTGCTAAAACTGTTGTTGGGACTGATACTCGAATCCCGGTAGCAAAGTCTAAAGTTAAGACGCTGGCAGCCCGTGAGGGATTGCGAGTTGCGGCAAATACTGCCCCACCAAGTAGCAAAGTTGGCACTACTGCTTTTTGAGCAAATTTTGTGGCATAATTTTCCATGCGCGTATCGTGGACTGGCGCTTCTTGCATTAACTTAATGCTCTGTCCGGCGCGGGTATCATTGCCTACCCGTTCAGCAAGAATATAAATTCGTCCTTCCCGTACCAGCGTTGAGGCAAAAACTGGTTGTCCCTGCTTTTTCAAGACTGGCATCGATTCGCCAGTTAGTTTTTGCTCATCTAGCAGCGCTTTACCTCGCAAAATGCTACCATCAATCGGCACTTGTTCGCCAGGGTAAACAATGACTGTATCCCCGCGCTGGACATCTTGAATGGGAATTTGTACTTTTTCACCATTGCGTTCCACCCAGACAAATTGTCCCAGAGAACTAAGTAAATCTAAAGTTTGTTGAGCCGAAGAACGAGCGGTGCGATCGCGTATATTTTCGCCGACTTCAATTAAACTGAGCATTAGCGACGGTGTGAGAAATTGACCTTGGAAGGTAGTAATAGCGATCGCCATCAAATCCAAAAAGTCAATATTCAGTTTTCGCTCTAGCGTAATACCTTCCCATGCTCGTTGAACAACAGGTAAAGTAGCAAGAGCGATCGGCAGCGCTACTATTAACGGTGGGATTGGTAATCCCAAAGGTCCCCCCAGCACTGCTAAAGTAGTCGCAACAGCAGAAAGTTGTAAACCGGGCCAAGATGTCTCTTTTTCAGTTGACGTGACGGTATTTTTCAGAACCACTACTTCACTTGCAGCCTGAATCAAATCGTGAAGGTGCGATCGCATCTTCGCATCGTCAACTTTAGCAGATTTATAAGTAACTGCAACTGACATTGCCGCCGGCTTGACACGGACATTCTTTACCAACGCATCTGCTGTTAACAATACTTCTAGACGCTGGGCATAATCTGCATCATAGCGTAAGCGAGGCACGCGAAACCGCAGCCTTCCCGGAATTGTATGAACAACGCTGTAGGTAACGTTGGGAAACTGTCCTTGATGTCCATTACTGTCAATTGAGGAAACTTTACCATTTTCTTCCACCACAGTCATTTGATTTGGGGATGATGGTAGTTCCAGTGTTACTTTTGCCATTAATTTTATTTGATACAAAATTGTGAAAATGAAAATCAGGGCTGCTTTGCTGAACTAAAGAAAGCAAATTAGCCACCAATCCTGCAAGATTGATTAGCTATGAACAGGTTATTTGTCAAATTCTGCTAGTAGGGTTAGCTAACTTATCGCTGCTACGGGATCGTTGGCAGATTGAATTAGACTGGCTAGATGGGATATTGCTGCTGACAAGAAGCTTTGCACTCGCTTGTGGGAATCCCGCATCATTCCAGTTTTATAGGTAATGACAATCGACACAGCAGCGCTATTAACTCGCTCACTCGTAACTGTAGAATCCGATTTGAGTAATGCCTTTAAGCGTTGGACATATTGTGGATCGCTGGCAATTCGAGGTATGCGAAACCGCACTCTTCCGGGAATTGCATGAGCAACGCTATAAGCTACTTTTGCCGGTTGCTTTGTTGGTTGAATTACGGGTTGAGAATGAGTAGAGGATACCGAGTTGCTTTTAGTTTTAGAGACTGACGCATCAAAAGAGGACTTTGGCTTTGTATCCTGTCTGGATTCTAGGTTTTTGGCAACTGGGTATAATTTTAATTGGTTTGCAGTTGCTGGTAGCACTTCTACATTACCAGCAAACTGAATTAAATTGCAAAGATGCGATCGCATTTCAACATCTGACATTACACCACAATTGTAAGTAATGACAATTGACCCGGCGGTAGTATTATTGATATTGATTTGCTGACTTATTACCAAAGGTTCATCGGCAAGTAAACCCAGAAGGCGTTGCAGATATTTTGGATCTTCGCTAATTTGAGGTATGCAAAATCCCACTTGTCCGGGAAGTGCATAAGTAATGCTATATACTACCTTTGCAGGCGGCGTTACTGGGCAATTAATCTCGTCTGTGACTATTTGCGCTTGTTTTTTATCTAGATGCGATCGCATTTCCAACGTTAAACCAGCCATAATTTACCTTGAGTATTCCGCTTCTAACTGTGTCTTACGTTTCTAAAGGTAAGTTCGCCATAACACCTAAGGAGAAAGACATCGCTGGCGGTTTTAGGTTAGTCCACGGACTGGATAATGTTGACTGACTAACTTTTAAATTTGTTTGATTTGCCGTTGTTGTCTCTGTAATTTCCGCAGTCTGACTAATTTCTGATTGTTGGTATGCCGGCGGCTTTGTCTCTAGCGCCAACTCGATCAAACTCACCCAATGAGATAATGGTATCTCACTGTGCTGATAAGCGATCGCGATCGATGCCGCATCATAATTTACTCGCACGCTTGTAACTTGAGCATCGCTTTTTACTAATCTTTCAAGTCGCCGTCCATAAGCGCGATCGACAGCGATTTTCGGCACATTCAACCGAATACGTCCATTAATTGCATGGACTACGCTGTAGTCAATCTTTGCAGGTGCTACTACCTCATTAGCTTTATCAACATTTGTTGACTTTTCTTCTTGGATTGATAATTCCGATTTTTCTTTGATGTCGCTTTTTATTGCAAAACTGGGATGATAATTTTTGTTTTTTTCTGATAAAGTCGAAACTTGACCAAGATAACCAATTACACTACGAGTTGCATCCGCTGCAATCATATAGACTGGAATCGATACCCAGCCATAAATTCCAAACCCTCTTGTTACCGCCAAGCCTGTCATCATCGGAATTAAGGAAATGCCCTGTTCTTTCCAAAATGAAAGCGATTTCCAAGCGGCAAAAGGATCCAGATTGCTAGGTGAATCAGACTTTGCTTGCGGTTGGATGTCAAAATTCGAGTTTTTAGCTAAAATTTGCGGCAATGACAGCTTATCTTCATCAAAATTAATTATCAAACTGCCCGTTTGCTCATTCACACAAACTTCTCTGACTCCATCTAAGCAGCGTAAATCTTGGGCAATGCTGTCTAATATCGAGTTAAGACTACTGTCAGTAGTGCAAAATCGCACCCGACCGGTAGTTACATGAACTATTTGCAAGCCACCTGAGGGCTGTAACCCCGTTGACTGTTTTATAGTTTTAGTTGTACTCTGATTAACTTCATTGCTTTGTTGTGTAGAGATGAAGTCAGGTGATATTTTAGCGGACAGATTTAATTTTTTGTGATTGCTGATACTTTTAGTCATTTACCCCATTACCTAATAGCTAAATCAAGCCAATAGGTTAACAATAAATTAAATGTAACGTAACTTTCAGGTTAAATCTATCTCTTCCGGATTATTTTCTATTAAAACTTATTAAGAATTCGCTATTGAGATTATTGCTCAGTAAGTATGTCTAAAGTACTATTTAATTAATCAAAAAATGGTGTAGATATAGCGAAGCTGTAACTATTATTATTTGAATTATCCTGATAATTTTAGTTTTTCATCTTGAGACTCTTTAGAAAGAGGTTTTAATTCGGTTTGCGGCTCAGTTTTGATATTAATCAGGCGTTGCAGGTTATTAAATATAAATATACTTAGGACTTACGCAAAATTAAAGTAGGGGCAATTCATGAATTGCCCCTACGTAAATTCAATTGGTAAGACAACATGAGTGCGTAAGTCCGAATACTATTTCAGGCGATCGCAGACTCGTTCATTGCTGATTGCGCCGGCAATGGGAGGCTTACAGCAAGACAGCTAATGTTATAGCATAACAGGGCGATGTTATAGCATAACAGGGCGATGTTATAGCATAACAGGTCGATGTTATAGCATAACAGGGCGATGTTATAGCATAACAGGGCGATGTTATAGCATAACAGGGCGATGTATTCTACTTACACAGGAATGAGCGCAAAACTAAAGTAGGGGCAATTCATGAATTGCCCCTACGTAAATTCAAGCTTTGACGACTTTTTACGTAAGTCCTAATTTTGTTAACTCCAATTCTTGCGGTGAGACTCTCTGTGCGGCTTTAATCATATCAGCTGCCTTTTGTGCGATCGCAATTGTTGGTGCATTCGTATTTCCCGTAGTAATATTTGGCATAATTGATGCATCGACAACACGCAATCCCTCAACCCCATATACTCGCAATTCCGGGTCTACAACCGCCATTGGGTCTATTCCCATCTTGCAAGTGCCGACAGGGTGGTAATCACTATCGCAAGTTTCCCGGACATAAGCTTGCAGTGCTTCATCGCTCTTATTGTCAGCACCGGGAGCGACTTCTTCACCTCGAAATTCATCAAAAGCACTTGCACCGAACAATTCACGAATTATTTTTATCCCTGCAACTAGCTTTTGCACATCAGATTCACTTTGAAGATAGTTCATCCGAATTACAGGTGAATCGTTAGGAGAAGCAGAACGCAGACTTACGCTACCGCGACTTTGGGGATGGGTCAGACAAGCTGTACTAGCGAATCCCGAACCAGGACGGGCATAAGCAGGAGGCGCCCATAAAACCGGACCTGAGAACAACTGCAAATCTGGTACAGCATCTAAATTGCTTTCGCTATGCAAAAATAATCCAGCTTCAGCGATATTACTAGTTGCAGCAGGTTGCAGATCCTGAGTTGCTTGGTGTGCCACAGCTACCATTATGTGGTCTTGGAGGTTTTGACCGACACCTGGTAAATCAACTACTACCGGAATGCTTAATGCTTGCAAGTGTTCTGCGTTGCCAATTCCGGAGAGCATTAGTAATTTTGGTGAATCGAAAGCACCAGCACTTAAAATCACTTCTTGGTTTACTCTGACTTGGTGCAGCGTCCCTTGGTGCATGTATTCTACCCCAACGGTGCGCGTTCCCTCAAACAACAACCGAGTCACTAACGCTTCTGTTTTGGCTGTCAAATTGGGACGATTGAGAATTGGCAGCAAAAACGCAGCAGCGGTACTGTGTCGCTTACCATCTTTAATAGTTAACTGATAAAGTCCCGCACCTTCTTGTTGCTCTGCGTTGAAGTCGGGGTTGTGATTATATCCGATTGCAACAGCTGCTTCGACAAATTTTTGTGATGTCACAGCAGGGGCAATTGCATCGGTAACGCTCAACGCTCCATCGACACCGTGAAATTGACATGCTCCGCGTTGCTGGTTTTCAGATTTTTTGAAGTATGGCAACATATCTTGGTAACTCCAACCCGGATTGCCTAACTCTTGCCATTGGTCAAAATCGCGACGGTTGCCTCGGATATAAATCATGGCATTAATCGAACTGGTGCCACCCAAAACTTTCCCACGCGGACAATAGATTTTGCGGTTATTTATATACGGTTCTTCTTCTGAAAAATATGCCCAGTCAACTTCAGTACCCCATAATTTAGTCCAGTCGAGCGGGATTTGAATTTCTGGTTTATTAGCTGGGTTGCCAGCTTCGAGCAACAACACTGTTGTTTGAGCATCTTCGGTGAGACGATTGGCGACAACGCAACCTGCCGAGCCTGCACCAATTACAATATAATCGTATTCAGCCATGATATCCTCTTTTTGTACACTTGTTGTTAGGGAAATAAAATTGTCAGTACGATAACACTTTTCATCATTATTTTTGCAATCCCAAATTATTGATGAGAAATTTCCCAATATTTACAGCGTCAACAGGTTGAGAGACACCAGAAACTTCTCCTGTATGCGTTTTCTTCACAAAATAGGCGATTAAGCGATAAATTAATTGATAAGCTACTGGTGGTGTAGAAACTTCAGCAGGCTGGATATTTGGGTCAACACGATAAGTTAGTCCACGATAAGTCAGATTATAAGCACAACCTTTATCGCGAACTGGTGCAAATGGTCGTGTTGCTTTTTTAGCAGCTTCTGCTGAGTTGTATTCGTAGCTAAGACCGCGATAGTAAAGTTTCATTTTTTTGCCTCGTGAATAAATTTATGACAGAATGAGTTTCGGAAGTTTCTGGGAGGATTTCCCTTTGCTTATATACTTATTGGGGAAAGCGAAATCAAATTATGCAGTTTTCTCCAATCAAAATGTAAGCGTTGGTAAAGTATAGTGAAAAACAAGAACCCCGACTTCTTTAAGAAGTCGGGGTTCTGAAGACATCAACGTTTATTTTTCTCTGTTCTATTTAGCTTATTGGGAATACCTAAATTGAATTATGCAGTTTTTGGAAAAAAAAGAATATTTCTCAAAACCAGACAAACTCAAACAGCGTAAAATCACGTATTATATTATAATAAAAGGTACTTATAAACCACGCAATCAAGTTGCCAAATCTGCTTGATTTGGCTGTTTTTATATTTCCTGCTTTAAATTTCTTTAACTCAGTATTGCTGGGTCATTTTCCATGCATTAGTCTAAAGTCGAGTAATAAGCACGAGGAAGAGAAGCGTGAGGAGTCAAGAAAAACGAACAAGGAAGAACGATTTAAGCAAAAAGAGAAAATTGGTAATAGCTTTTACCTTTTACTTTTTACCTTTTAGCTTCTTTAACATCAAGCGTGCGATCGCGGCGACTCAAAGCCCTATATTAACGATAGTGCAGAGCCAAGAAAATACTAATCAGTGGACAGGTATAACAAACCGCTTGCAACAAGCCGGGGTAAACTATTGTGTGATTTCCTTGACAAATGTCAGGAGTGCGGCAGATTGGGGCGATCGCCAAGTGTTATTTTTACCGAATGTAGATACATTAACACCCGCACAAGCGATCGCTCTCGAAGAATGGATGAGCAAAGGTGGGCGATTAATTGCCTCAGGACCTGTAGGTACTTTATCAGCACCGGGAGTGCGGCAGTTATTGCAAACACTGTTGGGTGGTTATTGGGGATTTAGCCTCAATGATGCACAACAATTGCAACCCGCAAAAAACAACTTACAAAATTGGGCAAACCAAAACGGACTTTTTGGTAAAGTGCGCGGCGGTGTTGTCGTTGCTGATAATGTAAACAGTGAAGCTGCTGCTGTTTGGAATTCTAAAGATAATCCCGCCGCCGTCGTCGCAACTGAACGATCCACCTTTTTTGGCTGGCGTTGGGGAGTAGATACAGCTTCATCTCCTGAGTTAGATACTGCTTGGTTAAAAGCCGCTGTCAACCGTCATGTGAAAGAATCAGCAAATACCTCAAATAAAGTAGAAGGCGGTTCGCCAAACTGTTCTACATCCGTCGCCCTCGCTTCCCCCACTCCTGTTCGGACGGGGGAATCTCAAATAAAACCCCAAAGGGCGGGGGAACCCCGCCCCTACACGTCTTTCCCCGCACCTCTCACCGCCACTGCACCCCAATCTAGACCGATTCCTAATGTCAACCCCCCAAAGTCAGAAGAAGCGATCGATCAATTAGAACAAGCGGTGCGTTTGGATGTTGTCCCCAACTCAAATGCACCGATTAGTAATAGTGATGCGATCGCCTTACAACAAGAATTACAAAATCTCATCGGTCGAGTTGACAGCGCCAATTTAACCGCCAACGCCATTTCTAACAATCCCCAAATTGTCAAGCAGGCGCAGCCTACCCAAGTCGCATCCACCAGACCGGGAGTGCTAATTTCTACGACCAACCAAGCCAGAGAAATTGCCAAAAACTTACCTCAGTTAATTGCCCAACAAAAATACGCCGAAGCGCGTCAGCAATGGATTCAAGCAAAAGCCAATTTGTGGCAGCAGTTTCCTATCGATCGCCAATTCGCTCAACCAGAAATTCGCGCCGTCTGGTTAGACAGAGGTACAATTGTCCGTGCCAGAAACGAACAGGGACTGGCTGAGATATTCGACCGGCTGTCAAAAGCCGGTATTAACACTATCTTTTTTGAAACCGTCAACGCCAGTTATACAATTTATCCCAGTCAAGTTGCGCCTCAGCAAAACCCCTTAACTCGTGGCTGGGACCCTTTAGCCGCAGCAGTGAAATTAGCCCATGAGCGCCACATGGAATTACACGCTTGGGTTTGGACATTTGCTGCTGGCAACCAGCGCCACAACGAAGTTATCAACGCTCCTGCTAATTACCCAGGACCAGTGTTAGCGGCTCATCCTGACTGGGCAAACTACGATAATCGCGGTAACATGATTCCCGCAGGACAAACTAAGCCATTTTTCGACCAAGCTAATCCAGAATTGCGGCAGTATTTACTTAAGCTGTATGAAGAAATTGTTACCCGCTATGATGTAGATGGGCTGCAACTAGACTACATTCGCTATCCTTTTCAAGACCCAGCCGCAGGCAGAATTTACGGTTATGGTAAAGCTGCTAGAGCGCAGTTTCAACAACTTAATGGTGTAGATCCAATTAGTATTTCTCCCTCTCAACGGGATTTGTGGCAAAAGTGGACGGAATTTCGCACCCAGCAAGTTGATAGTTTTGTCGCTCAAGCTTCACAGCAGTTGCGACAAAAGCGACCTAATTTAATTGTCTCAGTTGCCGTATTTCCCCTGCCAGAACTAGAACGCATTCAGAAAATCCAACAGCATTGGGAAGTTTGGGCAAGACAGGGAGATATAGATTTAATTGTCCCCATGACTTATGCTTTAGATACTCCTCGCTTCCAGCGACTAGCACAACCTTGGATTGCTTCCACAAAATTAGGTGCAACTTTGTTAGTGCCGGGAATTCGCTTGCTTTCTTTGCCGGTAATTGGCGCATTCGATCAAATTCAGGTAATCAGGGACTTGCCAGTTAGCGGTTACGCATTGTTTGCCGCCGAAAATCTGACCAACGAGTTACAGAAAGTCTTTGGTAATACTCAAGGTAATATTCGCCAAGGTGAAATTATTCCTCACCGCCAGCCTTTTAAAACTGCTGCCGTGCGTTACACAGCGCTGCAACGCGAATGGAAGTTTGTCTTGCAAAACGACCAATTGCGCCTACCTCAAACGACACTTTCAACTTTTAACAGCCAAACAGAAGTTTTGCAAAATGCTTTAGATCAGCTTTCTGCCGCACCTTCTGCGAGTAAGTTAATCGCCGCAAGAGCAACGCTTACTCGCTTTCAGTCTCAATTCCGCATTTGGATGCGCCAAGAAAATATTGATAATCCTTATCAAGTTAGAGCCTGGGAAAATCGCCTCGCCACTATCGAAAGGTTATTGCGATACGGTGAGCGGGTGCAGTTGCGACGATAGGAATGGAGGAGGGGGGGAGGCTCATATCTTGCACCTGTTCAGTTGAATGTCAATTCCAAGACTTACGTACCAAATTTTTTCGGCGTTGAATGTCTTGTAAAAGAAATAACACCACCAAGTGTGGAAATATAGTTTGTCGGCGCGATTTCTGCGGCTTGTTCCCAATCAGGTAGATTTGTAGAGGCGACAGCACCGGATAAATAAGCTCTTCGGTGCCAAAACATAAGAAATCAGGGACAATACCAACCAACGATAAACGCCTAAAACTGACAAGTGAGATGTTACGAGGGTAGAAGGCGATCGCTCCCAAGCGCTTGTTCTTCATCCGCCCAAGGCGATGTCTCTTGACTCACCTATCTAGCGTCTACGCAATCAACCAAACATTAACATGGCGTTCCCCGGAAAGCGGAGCGTCTCCGAAGGAGAAGGGGTTGCCGTAGGCATCGCCCCAAGGAACTTTCAACTAAAAAATATCCCATCGCTGAGGGGATCGGGGGAGGAAGAATTTCATAATCGTCTTCGCTCTCAAAATTGAATAATTTAATTTCTGGAAGTCCCCAAATCAAACCCCAAAATCCGAGTGCGATTTTCGTCGCTGACTAACTCAGGTAACAAATACATCAAAAGGATGGCTATCTACCAAGGCTAAAAGTTCCTTTTCAATCAAGAGTCAGAGTCAAATCGCAGTAAAATTCTTGAAAATAAATATCATTAACTTTGACCCTCTACCAATTATGACCATCACCTTGACGATGAAACAAGAAGATGAACTGTGGGCGGAAGCTAAACGCAACAGCCCACAACAACCGGAACGAGAGCCATTTGAAATCCTCTGTGAAATGCCCAAGCAACTAGGTAAAGGTTATGAGCGGTATATCGAATTATATCCTCAGCTTTGGCTTGCAATTTCGGACTTTGAATCTCACGATGATGTGTTAGTGAAAATGCCTGAATGGGATCACCCACTGCAATTTTGTGTCCTCCTTTGTGGAAAAATTATGGACGAATACGGAGGGCAGTTAGGGGAAGGATATACGTGCATTTCTGGTAGCGGTGTTCAACGCCAAATGCTTCTAAAGTCCCCCAAATCTCGATATGTGGGCGTTAACATTCATATGTCTCCTAAGTTGTTAGCAACTTTTTTCCCCAATCAAGCAGGGGAAATTCCTCATCAGTTGCGTTTGTTGGCAAAAGGTAACGATTGGCAGACATTAATCTACCCGGAAACTACGATGGCTATTGGGGGAATAGCACAACAAATTATCAACTGTCCTTACCAAGGCATAACAAAGCGGATGTATTTACAAGCGAAGGTGTTGGAACTAATGGCGTTGCAATTGGTTCCTATCTTGGCTGCTCAAAATGGACTGCAACCATCACCGCGACTGAAACCTTCGACTATCGCCCGGATTCATTACGCTAAAGAAATTTTATCGGCACATTTGGAGAATCCGCCGTCATTGATGGAATTGGCGCAAATTGTCGGGGTGAGCGATCGCACCCTGCAACGTGGATTTCGGGAACTCTTTGGCAAAACAGCATTTAGCTACCTTACTGAAAAACGTATGGAATTGGCAGAGCAGTTATTGCGTCAAGGAAACATAACTGTTGCAGAGGTGGCTCACCGAGTTGGTTATTCCGAGCCAAGACGCTTTGCTGAAGCCTTTAAGCGCAAGTTCGGGATCGCGCCGAGTGGATGTTTATTGGGTAAAAAGTCGGTTTCAGGCACATAATGCGGTTTCTGGCATAGACTTAGTTGCCAGTCTTTATATAGGTTATCTGGATGCAGACAATTTCGTTGATTTTGTTTACAACAGAAACTTGTCAATTGCCCCAGTCTTAAGTTGGGCAATCAGCGACAAAACAAAGTTCTCCCTGGAAGGGGGGTATCAGTATTTTGAGAATGGATATTCGATTGGACTGCCAGCCGTTGGCACGGTGCTTCCCAACCCGAATGGGAAAATACCGCGCAACCCTTGCCTTTTATGACTTGACCAGGACTAATGTCTTGACTGCTGATCCAGTCAATCCTAGCTTCTCTATCCAAACTGGGGAGCAGCGCAGCCGAGGCGTTGAACTCAACGTTCAAGGCGAGATTCTGCCGGGATGGAACATCATTGCAGGCTATACCTACACCGATGCTCAAATCACCAAAGACAATACCTTTGCCGTAGGCAATCGGTTGAATAATGCCCCTGAAAATGCCATCAACTTCTGGACGACCTACGAAATTCAGCGCGGTTCCTGGAAAGGCTTTGGCGGAGGTGTGGGCTTTTTCTTTGTCGGAGAGCGACAAGGTGATTTAGATAATAGCTTTCAACTTCCCAGCTATTTGCGAACGGATGCAGCGATTTTTTATAAGCGCGATCGCTTCCGCGTTGGACTCAACTTCAAGAATCTGTTCAATGTCAATTATTTTGAAAACGCCGTAAGTCCATTGCGCGTTTACGAGTACGTGAAGCGTAAAGCCCCCGTCATTCATGCGGGGGATATAAGCGAACAGGATAAATTTATTTATCCGTGATGCGGGTCATTAATGTACTCTAAA